>CAMJKC010000136.1 GCA_946406305.1 uncultured Lachnospiraceae bacterium | reverse complement strand
AAAACTTTGGAATGAAGTTTTAGAATTATATAAAAAAGAAAAAGAATCTGTAGGCGGTGTATTAGATATTGATAATAGAACAATATCTACAATAAGTTCACATGAAGCAGGTTATATAGATAAAGATTTAGAAGAAATAGTTGGACTTCAAACAGACAAACCTTTAAAAAGAGCTATAATGCCATTTGGTGGTATTAGAATTGTCGAAAAATCTTGTGAAGCATATGGAAAAAAAGTAGATGACAAAGTAGAAGAAATATTTCATAAATACAGAAAAACACACAATGATGGTGTTTTTGATGTATATACACCAGATATTAGAGCTGCAAGAAGTTCTCACTTAATTACTGGCCTTCCAGATGGATATGGTAGAGGAAGAATTATTGGTGATTATAGACGTGTTGCATTATATGGCGTTGATACATTAATTGAAGAAAAGAAAAAAGACTTAGATATATTAAATACAGATGTATTTAATCAAGAAGTAATTCGTGAAAGAGAAGAAATAAGTGAACAAATTAAAGCTTTAAACGAATTAAAAGTAATGGCTGCAAAATATGGATTTGATATATCTGTACCTGCACAAAATGCTAAAGAAGCCATTCAATGGTTATACTTTGGATATTTAGGTTCTATTAAAGAACAAAATGGCGCTGCTATGAGTATTGGTAGAAATACTACATTCTTAGATATTTATATTGAAAGAGATATTAAAAACGGAGCTTTAACAGAAGAACAAGCACAAGAATTAATGGATCATTTTGTAATGAAATTACGTATGGTTAGATTTTTAAGAACACCTGAATATAATGAATTATTTAGTGGTGATCCTATTTGGGTAACTGAAAGCATTGGAGGAATGGGAATTGACGGAAGAACATTAGTTACTAAAAATTCATTTAGAATATTACACACTTTAGAAAACTTAGGACCAGCTCCTGAACCAAATCTAACAGTTTTATGGTCTACAAGATTACCAGAAGAATTCAAAAAATACACTACTGGATTATCAATAAAAACTTCATCAATTCAATACGAAAACGATGATTTAATGAGAATAACTTTAGGTGATGACTATGGAATTGCTTGTTGTGTTTCTCCTATGAAAATAGGAAAACAAATGCAATTCTTTGGGGCAAGAGCTAATTTAGCTAAAACATTATTATATGCCATAAATGGTGGTAGAGACGAAATTTCTGGTAAACAGGTTACGCCTAAATTTTCTCCAATAACTTCAGAATATTTAAACTATGATGAAGTTATGGAAAAATTAGATCAAATGATGACTTATGTTGCTAAAATTTATATTAAAGCTTTAAATGCTATTCACTATATGCATGATAAGTATTGTTATGAAGCCTTAGAAATGGCTTTACATGACAAAGACATTATAAGAACTATGGCTTGTGGAATTGCAGGATTATCTGTTGTTGCAGATTCACTATCTGCAATAAAATATGCAAAAGTTAAAGTTATTAGAGACGAAACAGGGTTAGCTGTTGATTATAACATTGAAAGCGATTTTCCAAAATACGGTAACGATGATGATAATGTAGATCAAATAGCAGTAGAAATTGTTAAGAAATTTATTAGAAAATTAAGAAAATATGAAACTTATAGAAATTCAAAACACACTTTATCAATATTAACAATAACTTCAAATGTAGTTTATGGAAAAAATACAGGAAGTACTCCTGATGGCAGAAAAGCAGGAGCTCCATTTGGACCAGGTGCCAACCCATTACACGGAAGAGATAAAAATGGAGCATTAGCTGTAATGAATACTATTGCAAAATTGCCTTTTGACTCAGCGGAAGATGGTATTTCTTATACATTTTCAATCACTCCAAATACACTTGGAAAAGATGAAAACATGAGAATATCTAATTTAGTTAATATGTTAGATGGATATTTTACACAAACAGGTCATCATATAAATGTAAATGTATTTGATAGAGCATTGCTGGAAGATGCAATGGAACATCCTGAAAAATATCCTCAGCTTACAATTCGTGTTTCTGGTTATGCTGTAAACTTCACAAAATTAACACGTGAACAACAATTAGATGTTATTAATAGAACAATTCATGAAAAAATTTAGGGAATTTAAACAATTCCCTTTTCTTATAAGAAAGGACGTAAAATGAAAGATTTAAGTTATTATGCCAAAGTTCACTCAATTGAATCTTTTGGAACTGTAGATGGTCCAGGTATACGCTTTGTATTATTTTTGCAAGGATGCCATTTACATTGTAAATATTGCCATAATAGAGATACTTTAGATATTAATGGTGGAAAATATAAATCATTAGATGAAGTTTTCGAAAAAATAATGAAGTACAAGAATTATATCTATCCTAATGGCGGAGTAACTGTAACTGGCGGCGAACCTTTATTACAGGCGAAATTTTTAATCTCACTCTTTAAAAAATTAAAGGAAGAAAACATTCATACTTGTATTGATACTTCTGGTATGGTAGCTTTAACTGATGATATAAAAGAATTGCTTTCTTTAACCGATTTAGTATTATTAGATATAAAACATATAGACCCTGTTAAGTGCAAAGCTCTGGTCGGATTCTCGAATGAATTAGAGCTAAATTTTGCAAAATACTTAAGTGAAAATAATATACCAATGTGGATTAGACAAGTTTTAATTCCAACTTTAACTGATGACAAGAAAGATTTATTGAAATTAAGAGATTTTATTGGGACTTTAAAAACAGTTGAAAAAGTTGAAATCCTTCCATATCATGATATGGGCAAATATAAATGGGAAGAACTTGGATTAAAATACGAATTAGATAATATTCCTGTTGCAACAACAGAAGATGTAGAAAAAGCAATAAAGATTGTTAATAATCTCTAATTGTTTAAAAACCTCACATTTTTAGAATGTGAGGTTTTTAGCTTGCAACCTTTCTGTCGATGTCATTTGCTGCTTGTCTAATTGCTTTTGAAATTCTTTTGGTCTGTTTTGCAATCTTTCTATCTGTACTATTACTTAACACATCTGTTAATGTATGTATTTCTTGTGCAACGTCTCCAACTAAATCTTTTATCTTCTTATCTAAAATATTGTTTGTCATTACAATTATTTTTTCTTCTTGTTGCTTTAACTTTTGGTCCATTATTGTAATTATCTCTTCTTTTTGTTGTTCTAACTTTTGGTCCATTATTGTAATTATATCTTCTTTTTGTTGCTTTAACTTTTGGTCCATTATTGTAATTATCTCTTCTTTTTGTTGCTTTAACTTTTGGTCCATTTTTTGTTCCATTGCATCAAATCTTTGGTTAATTCTATTCTCAAATTCTAATAGAAATAATTTTGTAGATTCATCCATTTCTTGTCTCACCTCCTACTGCCCCTTCAGATTAACATTTTAAATCTGGAAATATGATGTTTAAAACTTTTGAAAATAAAAAATTATGAAAAAAACTTATTTGTAAAATTCCAAGTTGCTAATAGATTTAAAACATGAATATATTATACTTTCTTTTTTTGAATAACATAAAAGGTCGAGATTTGCAACTACTTTTCGTCACAAATTTCGACCTTTTTAGACTTTTATATTAAAGTTTTTGGAACGTGTCCCAAAATCACTTCTTTAAAGTGTCCTAAACTCTTAATTTCCAACTTTTTTTCAAAAAGGACCGTCCCTGTTGAAAATTTTCTCCAAAAATTATTTTTTGTGTTTTCCATATCTATGGATTCTATTTGTCTCTCCTACAGCAAATCCTACTAATGAAAGTATGAATAATGATACAAATGCAAATATTTTGTCTCCTGTTTTTACATTTTCTGCTCTTCTACGTCTTGCTATATTTGACATTCTTGGTGTATGTATTTCTTCTTCTATTATATTGTTTATTATTTCATTCTCTTCAGTGGTATTTGTTTGCGTATTTGTTTCTGGATTTGGTATAACTGCTGCTTTCTTATAGTAGTATGTTACTACTATATCTTCTTTTGTTCTTGTTCCCGTGCTATTTATAGGCTCTTCTCCTGCTTTTTCATATCCTGCTAATTCTTTTCTTGTTACAGTATATTCAGCTCCTATATCGCCTATTTCTATCTCTTCTGGTATTATTTCTTCATTCGTCTCTATATCGATATATTTTGCTATTACTTTTGTTTGTATTTTTTGGAATACAATTACTATATTTTTATCTTCTGTTACACCATCTTCAAAGTAGTTTTCTTTTATTGTTATTAGTCCTGTTTCAGTATCTATTAATGTTTCAAGATTTATTTCTCTTCCATTAATTTTTACACTCTTAATTTCATAGTCTTCACTTGCAGGTCTAACAACCATTTTTCTTGTATTATTTCCTTTTCTGTTTACTATTTCAGTAATCTTTGTTGTCTCAGTAGACTCTGTATCTTCAAATGTTCCATTTTCTACTGTTGCTGTTATTTTATATTGTCTCTTATAGTAATATCTTACTTCTACACTATCTATTTTTCCATCATTATTTGAATCTACTTCTTCAATTGTTTCTGTGTAACTATTTTCATCTTTATGTAATATTACTACTTTTGTTCCTTCAACATTTCCTATTGTACTTCTTAATACCTTTGGTCCATCTACAGCTATATATTTTCTTCCTTTCTCTGTATCTGTTATTATTCTTCTTTCAGTATCTACCGTTTCTCCTACTTTTAATACATAGCTTTCTGAATCTATTTCTCTTCCTGAACTTAATGTTAAT
>CAMJKC010000135.1 GCA_946406305.1 uncultured Lachnospiraceae bacterium | reverse complement strand
TATATTTACTATCGCTATCAGGAAAATGATATCCTATATCAAATAAGCCAGCTGCACCAAGTATAGAATCTATTATTGCATGAATCAATACATCGGCATCACTATGACCTAAAAGACCTTTCTTATATTCAATTTCAACACCACCGAGAATTAGTTTCCTATTTTCTACAAGTCTATGTATGTCATACCCTTCTCCTATTCTATACATTTTGCCCTCCATTATTTTTATTTACACTACATTTTCCATTTATAATTTATTATTTCTAACTGTCTATTTTCATATATATTAAAAAATTTAAAATAATTTAGATATCCCATTATTTATAATTTATCCAACCTGTACCAGCGACATATTCTTGTGTAATGACCTTCACTACTTTTGTTTAAATTATAAAAATAATATTCTTCTTTCTTAGAATTATTTCTTTCTTCATCGTCTGTTCCAATATGCCATCTAAAAGCTTTTGATTCTATATATATTGTATTTGATGCACCAAATGTGTAGGCATATACATTTGTTATTACTTCTCCATGTTTCCTTTGTGTGCCACTTTGCCCATTGTCATATGTTATATATGCATTACTTCTTGTTGCTATTCCACCCTTAACTCCATCAAAGATTTAAAATACCATATGTTTTTTTAATCATATAATAAATCTCTTCCTTCAACCGTATATGGTGTGATACTAACAAATATTATATCATCTATATACCCTTTATCATCAAGTGTAAATTTGTAGTTATAGTGGTCCATGTTATATGCTCCTGCACCATCTTCCAACATAAACTCAACTTGTTCTTTAGTATATTTTTCATATGCATCATCTGCTATCCAATATCTCTCAATATAAAATGTTTTATTATCTAAAGCAAATCCTTCTAATCCTGGATAATAATCATCTATCTCTTTTATTATTCCTTCCTCTTCATTAAATTTTTTCCTAAAATTTTCTGTTAATGGTAAAGCATCCCAAGACTTCTCTCTTTTTATTAATTTAGCAATTACTTTTGCATAAGCAGATGAATAAAAACTTTTAAGTATAAAATTACCATTATGATGTTCTTGTAAAAACTCAGATTTTTTATAATATTCTACCTCATTATTTATATTTATATATTCCTTTAGTTCTTGAGGATACATCTTTTCTCTTATACTATACAAATAATCATAATAATCCTGCTCTGTTTGTAAATTTAATTCTTTTACTATCATATTCATATCATATTCAATAGGTGTAGCATTTTCTTGCTCTACATATTCAAGTATTTGTTTCTCTTCTTTTCCTTCATTATATTTTCTCTTATTTATTACAACTATATTAAATATCAATAAAATAAATAAAACTATAAAAACATATTTAACATTATCTTTTCTATCCATAATAATCACCTATACCAACATATCTATATACTCTAGTATATTTTCCTTCACTACTTTTGTTTAAATTATAAAAATAATATTCTTTCACCTGGTTGAAGTTTAAATTTCTTTGGTTAAGTTTCATTTAAGCAAGGTAGCAATATACTTATGTTCTTTAATCATATAATAAATCTCTTCCTTCTACTACAATAGGTGTTATCCCTTCAAACACAATATCATCTACATAACCATTCTCATCTAATATAAATCTATAATTATATCTATCTAAATTATATGCTCCAGCACCATATTCCAACATAAACTCAACTTGTTCTTTAGTATATTTCTCGTATGCATCATCTGCTATCCAATATCTTTCTACACTAAATATTTTATTCTCTAAACTAAATTTTCCAGCCATTTTCACATAATCATCTATCTCTTTTATTATTCCTTCCTCTTCATTAAATTTTTTTCTAAAATTTTCTGTTAACGGTAAATCATCCCAGGATTTCTCTCTTGTAATCAATATATCAATTACACTTGAATAAGAATATGAATAAAAATCTTTAAGGATTACATTCCCATTATCTGTTCTCTGAGAATATTCTGCATTTTTTAAACTCTTAACCCTTTCATCAAGATCAATATATTCTCTTAACTCTTGTGGGTACATTTTTTCTTTAATACTATACAAATAATCATAATAATCCTGCTCTGTTTGTAAATTTAATTCTTTTACTATCATATTCATATCATATTCAATAGGTGTAGCATTTTCTTGCTCTACATATTCAAGTATTTGTTTCTCTTCTTTTCCTTCATTATATTTTCTCTTATTTATTACAACTATATTAAATATCAATAAAATAAATATAACTATAAAAACATACTTAATACCATTATTCTTTTTCATAGTAATCACCTATTTCCTTTATATCTATATACTCTTGTGTAATGACCTTCACTACTTTTATTTAAATTATAAAAATAATATTCTTCTTTTTTAGAATTATTTCCTTCTTCATCTTCTGTTCCAATATGCCACCTAAAAGCTTTTGATTCTGCATTATTTTCATAACTACTATGTATTTCTCCCCAACCAAAACTTCTATTTTCTCCAAGATTCCTTGAAGGTCACTTTATTTTCTCTCTTTTGTAAGTTCGTCAGCTATTCTCTGTTGTTTTTTCTCCGCTTCTTCGTCAAGTCGTTTATTTCTATTGCTCATTATTATAGGTTTCACTATATCAACAACAAATTTGATAATACCAATTCCTGCCACTGAAAAGTAAATCACATACATTCCATTTTCGCCTGCAGCACTTCTAATAGAATCCGATAAAAATGCAACCAAAATTGCACCACCAATAAAAGCTCCAACATTCCACACGAAACAATTTACAATTCCCAACCAGAACAACAAAACTAAAGCTTTTTGCCACACAGGATAATTGCCGATTAGTAAATCTTTGAGTTTGATATCCAAAATGTTAAAATGCAAAACAGCTAAGAAAACCACAACGGTAATTCCAACCTTAAACCATTTTGATTTTGCTTGGACTTCTTCACTCTTTCTTGCACTCTTCTTTGATTCTTCATACTCAATTTCACTTTGAGCATGCTCATTATACATTTTATCAAAAGTAACAACTAATTGTGTTGTAATGTCTTCAATACTTTTATTATTTGGCACCAAGTTGCAAAAATTGTTAAGCTTTCCGATATCATACTTGTCACAATTCTCATTAATATACTGTTGCAAGAATTTATCTATCCCAGCATCATCTAGACTTAAAAATCCCCTTGCCTTACAGTACTCACTATACAATGCTTCTCTCAATTTTCCCTCTTCCATACTGAACCTCCTCGTTCTACATTAAATATTCTTAATCATTTTGCTAAGTGATTTTACCGCTGTTACTTTTTTAATAAAAGGGACGGTGTATTTAAACCCAATATTTAGACCAAATTAATTATTTTTTTTTAAAAAATGAATGAACAACAATATTTTTCTAACCTTTTATTTATTATAATCAGAAACTCGCATATTATCTTTATTTTACATTACACTAACTGCAATGACTTTTCCTTTCTTTCATTAAATTTTCTTGATGCCTCTTTGAAAAATGCAATTATTTCATCATCTGACATTTTTTTCAAGTTTTTTTGATGTTTCTACTCGTATCTCGTGTATAAAACCTTTTGTATTTTTTATAATTGATACTAATACAGGCTCTAATTTAACATTCATTATATCAATAACATTTTCTTTATCAGAACCTCGATACACTTTATTATATGGCACATCCATTATTATGCCAAACCACTTCTTTTTTTTATTTCTAAAAACTATGTAATTTGGTGCATCTACCCATAAAGCAATACTACTGACTTTATATTTTTGTTTTATGTATCTTTTTATCTCTGCTCTTGTCATTATATCTTTAATAATTATTAAAACTCCCCATCATTTATTCAAGTTAAAAAAGTATTTGAAACAAATATATTCAATTCTTTTAATTCTTCATTAAAAATATGTGGGTCACCATATTGATACGGAGCAGTTAATTTATTAGGTTTATATTTTTCAAGGTGTAATGATAAGTATGGAAGCAATTTAAACAATTCTTTATTATCTGCATCTTCAATTTCATTAATCCACTCATCAAAAGGTAGCTTCTCTAATTCAATTAGTTCTTTATTATTCAAATAATGTAATCTTTCAATATATCGCATCAAATAATCCTTGTCATTACATAAATTTGTTTGTTCTATTACAGCCCTTTTATAAGAATTTATATCATACATCTAAGTAACTCCTATCAATATCACAGATTATTTATCTTTTTTTTATTGTAATAACCATTCTCTTAGTTCTTCATTATTTTCACGATTTTCCCACACGAAAAACGGTTTATTCTCCCATCCATCATCTTTTATTGCTCTGTGAGGATAAATTCCTTCCTTGCCATAAAACTCTTTTAATGCATACCAAGATATATAAAAATGCCACTTTTGAGAAATCTTAATCTCATTCTTTTTCTCATCATTATTATAAACAAATATGCACGGATTAAAAACAAACTCCTTCATAACATCAATACTACTATTATTAAACTCATTTTCAAGCAAAAAACTTAGAACAAACCAATTAGAACTGCTGTTATTACCTAACCTTTTATTTATAAAATACTCTTGTAGCCAATCATAAAACTTCTTATCGTTTTCAATGTCATTATACACTGTTGTATCTAAAGAATTTCCCAATTCATAAAATAGTTTTGCAAGGAAAGTATATGGATTACTTTCTGGATTTTTTGGATATCCATATAAATCTATTTTATTTATATG
>CAMJKC010000134.1 GCA_946406305.1 uncultured Lachnospiraceae bacterium | reverse complement strand
GCCATGAACAAGTTTCACTTGTATATTTTATATCTTGATACTGTGTAAACGAAACATCTACATGCCCAATGCCTTTTTTATCTTTAATAAAATGCAACCTATACCAATTTTCACCATTTAAAATATCACTTCTCTTATATATTATCTCCTTTCCTAAATTAGTATAGTTATTATATTTTATATCTCCAAATGTCATAGCAAGTATAAATTCACAATGATAATTAATCATATTATAATCAAATACTATAGCACCATCTACAGAAGCCAAATACCAAAATTCATCTTTTTCACTATCAATAACAAAATTACCTGATAAACTATAATACGGATTATCATAACTTCCATCTCCCATTATCAAATCTTTATTTACAGTAAAATTTTCGCTATTTTTTGGTTCTTTTATTATTTCATTATACATATCACTAGAATCATCTTTATCAAATCCATCTATATGTTTTATAAGCGTATAATATGCTTTCATTTCTTTTGCATCAAATACATTTTTTTTACAACTATCAAGTTGAAATCCTATACCCTGTGTATTTATATATCTTTCTTGATGCATCCCACTTCCACTTTCTAAATATAGAGATAATCTGTTATAAAAATATTCTTCTTCTAAATTGTTCCTTATATCCTTATAATCATTAGCAATATGATTTGTTATCCTATAATCACCATCATAGTCATTCCCAAATTTATTTATATATTCATTCATATAATCATATTTTATACTGCCATTATATTTCTCTCCATATTTACTAAATCTATCATTTGATTTTAATAATTTAGGTATTAAGTCATCTTCATTTATTATATTCTTTATGCTACTATATACACCATTACCTTCAATACTATTTTGTGGGGCTCCAAATGTATAACAAAACACTTCATTCCCATTATCAATCAATCTTTTTGCCACAATATTTGCCACTGCTCCAGCTACACCTTTCCCAGTAACCCAATAGCATACATCATTTGATGTAGATGTTAAATTATTATTTACATAATTAATTATATCATTTGCTATAAAATTATAATATTGAACTATTTCTTCATCATTATTATTTGCAACTAATTTTCTATAAGCTTTACTATTATCTAAATCACCTACAAATATTCCATAAACTATCTTACTTACATCATAATATTTTATTTTCTTATATCCTATATATACATTTGCATTTAATGTTACTTTCTCATTAAGTTTTATTTTTCCCATATTATTTATACTATCAAATCCTAAATATCCTAAAAAACTTTTGATACTATTTGACAAATTTAATTGATTAATATTTATTATCTTTCCATTAGCAAGACTTGACATGATTAAACTCATAACACATAATTCACCATTATACTTATTTGAATTTGTCATAAACCATCTAAAATCATTATAGTATTCTATTGGCATATTGCCATTTTTAATAGTAGTACCTCCAACAAATTTATTATCTAATTTATACTCTTTTTTTTCAACATTATCCCACATTCCATCAAAATCTGTATCATTAAGTTTCGGATTACTTTTATAGTCATATGTCCTATACAATACTTTTGTTTTTGTGTCATCCCATTTGACAGTGCCATACACTGTGTTTCCACTACTATCTATATATCTGCCATTTTTATCTATTATATCTTCTACCTGCTCTTCAAATGTTGATTTATGAGATTCTCCTTTTGCTTTTATATCTTCATAAGTTTTCCTAACAAGTTCTGTTATGTTCATCCACTTTTCATTTCCAAGTTCTTCGCCATCACTTATACCATCTTCATCACTATGTTTACTATTCCTTTTATCCATAGTATATTCAAACTCCAATTTCTGAAAATCTGATGTTACTACTGTATGTGTATTTTTATCTTCCTGTGTTCCTCTTTGTAAATTTTCTGTCATAAATTTTATACTGACATTATAATTTTTTATTATTTCATTAAATTGACTCTTCTGCATCATATATTTTGCCATGAGTTCATTTCTTGCCATTATCTCTTTATAATCACTCTCTATTCCAAGCTCTTTAAATACTTGTCTTAAATAATAATCGGTAGCTTCTACTTGTTGCTCTATGCTATAATTCGATTCTATTATACTATCTATATCTGAACCAAGTAAATTATTCCCTTTTTTCCCTTTATCCTTATAATACTTCTGATATGTTTCATCATACCACTCATGTAAAGTTTCTATATCATAATCTAATCTATCCCTATTATATGCTCCATACAAATATTGATATTCATCTTCCCATAAATGATACTGCGTAGGCATTTTACACCAACCTTCTATTAGGGCTACATATGCATATTTTGCTATCTCTTTTAAAGCATCTGTATCTTCTATATCTACATTCCCATGTTTCTCATCTTTATAATATAAAAATGGAATTAAATCTCCTTTTCCAAATGTCATTCCTTCTACTTGAGCTTCCCTCGTAATTGAAAATATATATGATGTAAGACTTGTTAAATATTCTTTTATTGATTCTCCTTCTCCTTTTACTCTTCTTAATTTAGCAAGCCCTATATCTAATTTTTGAGTAGCAGGATATGTATAATTCTTAAAGAAAAATTCATCTTGATACTCTTTGAAATTTGCACATTGATTATTCATATTCTGCCAAAAGTATTTAAAAAACTCATTATTTATAGTGTAATCTTTATAACTCATTAACTTTACATAATCTAAACTATTTATATCACTTGTCCCTGCTTTATATGCACAATCCTTTACAGTCTCTGGTTCTTTACTATAGCAATACTCTATAAAACTAAATAAATTTGTTTGTGGTTTGAATACATAATTCCCATAACCATCCATTTTCACTGTTTCTTTATCAAGAAATGATGACATGTTATTATTTGTTTCTATCCCTCTATATTTTTCATAACCATTTGCTTTTGTATGAAACTTAATACAATCAGTAAAAATGTCAAATGCATAATCCACTGTGTTTCCTATCTTATAATGCACTTCTCTTACTGTCATATCTCCATATGCAAATGTTTTTAATACTATAAACATTATAACACATACAAATACTATTATCAAAAATATTTTTTTATTACCTTTTAAATTTCTATTCATCATATTCACCTATACTATATCCATCTTTTATGATATCTAACATTTCATTTATATACATTATTTTAATCTTTATATTTATATCTGTGTGTCCCATACAGCATACATAAAAATGTCCTTGGCAATTATAATGTTCGTGTCCCATACAGTCATAATGCCCTCCACAACCTATAGGGTTATCACTACAATCGTGTTCTCCATCTCTTTCTTTACATATATAGTGTGCCTCACAATTACTACAATCGCCCTCACTATTCATTGTGTGCTTACATCCTGTATCTACATCTTCACTTCCATGATAACATTTTTCACTATCAACTATACAACCTTTTCCATTATGTCCACATATTTCACATTCTCCTTTTGGTTCTACTATTTCAAAATCTTCGCTACTATAGTCATCAAAATCATCATGCCCATTTATTTCAAATGGTTTTAAATCTATTCCTGTTCCTTTATAATTACTATCTTCCTCATTACAATAATAAAACAAAACTCTACATCCTTTTTCGCAACTATACAACTCACTTGATTCTCCAGTATATGGGTGTGACATCTTAAATAAATTTTTTATTAAATTTGGTATTTTTGTTTTTATATCTACACTTGAATCATCTTTAGTCTGCTTTTGATCCATTATCATGCTTACAACTGTTAATATATCTTTAAAATTTGATTCTCCATCATCTCTTTCTGCTGTTTTTGAATAACATATTGATATTCCATTTTTAAATTCATCACTATCTATATAACTTTCACTTACTTTAAATATATTCATAGAATCATCATAGTCTGATATATGACCATCTTCTGCGGCATTTATATTTTCCCCATTATTATGTGATTTTATTTTTCCTGTATCATCAATTGGATGTTCGTGGTTATATATGCCATAATGTATCCTTTCCCCTGCCCGGTTAGTTCTATTAGCATAATCTTCTATTAAATATCCTATTTCATTCTCAAAATCAATTGTCATCTCCTTACAAATAGATCCATACTCTCTCAATTCTTCTTCTGTAAATAATGGAATAGATTTTTCAACTCCCTCAAACAGTAACATTTCTTGCAAATACATATTAGAAGCTATAAGACCTATAAGCACAACTAAAACAGTTCCTATACTAAAGTAAATAACTTCTTTTGGTATAGATATATTTGTCATCCTTTTTAATAAATTTTTAAAATCAAAATAACTTTTCATATTATTCCAAAAATAAATTCAAATCTTGTAAAAACTTTTTACTATCTATTAAACAATACTCTCCACTTTCACAATCACAATATAATATATTATCTTTTACATAAGTATTTTCTACAAATGTCATTTTCCCATTTACTATTTTTGTAAATTGAATACGGTTCGCTATGTTCTTATATTTTGTCAAATCAAATGTAATCTTTAATCCATCATTATAGCCATATACAGTATCTACTATTATTGGAGTCCCTACCACACTCTCTGTATTATCAATTATACTATTATTACTAATTTTCACTCTAACATTTTCATCTATGTCACCACAAACTTCTCCATAAAAAATTCACTGGTATTGACATCTCATTTATTTCTCTTTTGAGTTTACTTTTATCCATTTCTTGATATATTTTTTTCTCACTGTCAATTATATCTC
>CAMJKC010000133.1 GCA_946406305.1 uncultured Lachnospiraceae bacterium | reverse complement strand
ATATATATTATTTATTTGAGAAAATTGTATTAAAATTTTATTGCTTCAAGCCATAGAAGTGAAAACCTTACCCATTTTACAAAGTGATATATAGTAATGTATATTCACTGGATGTGTGATATGTGCAGATCTCTATATATGGAGGTTTGCACTTGTCACAAGTTTATAAGATATGGGTATAGTAAAAAAATAGTATTGTATTATTATTAAAAAAATTATAAAATATTAAAATAAGATATGTGTAAAAGTGAAAAAAATTTTTTAAGGAGGATATAGGGTATGCATGAAGTATATGGTGGATTACTTGACGAAGATATTAGAGTAACCATTGATGGTAAAACTGTTTTTTGTCCAAGTAATAGCAGTATTTTAGAAGCTGCTAAATGTGCTGGTATAGAAATACCAACACTTTGTTATTTAAAGGGTTTAACTCCTACTGGAATGTGCGGTGTCTGTGCAGTTGAAATTGAAAATGAGGATGGAAGTAAAAAGATTCGTAGAGCTTGTAGATATCGTGCAAAAGATGGAATGGTTATTTACACAAATTCAAAAGCACTTGACAATTATCGTAAAGAGAGAATGGAAAAACTTCTTTCAATTCATCCACAAGATTGTTTGACTTGTCACAAATCAAATGGAGATTGTAAATTCCAAAAAGTATCAAATGATTTTGCAAATCGTTATAACATGACAGTAGAAACTGTTAAAGTTCCAAAGAGAGGGACAGATGATACAAGTCCTGCATTTGTAAGAGAGATGGAAAAATGTATCGCTTGTGGAAGATGTATCAATGTTTGTAATGATGTTCAAAAAATTAAAATTTATGAGATGTATCAAGATAAGAGGTCTGGAGATAAATATTGTAGAGTAAAAGGTGGATTCAATTTAAGTGAAACAAATTGTATCAACTGTGGACAATGTGTAAAGGTGTGTCCAGTAGGTGCTTTAACAGAGAGAAATAATATAGTTGAAGCGTTAAATGCAATTGATGACCCTAATGTAACTGTTGTATGGTCAATGGCACCAGCTGTTCAAAATACTTTGGGTGAAGAGTTTGGTTTGCCAAGTGGAACAGATGTTACAGGAAAAATCGCTGCTGCTATGAAAGCAATAGGTGGATATGCTTACACTACAGATTTTTCAGCAGACTTAACTATAATGGAAGAAGGAACTGAGTTTATAGATAGAGTTACAAATGGTGGAGTTCTTCCTATGATGACATCTTGTTGTCCAGGTTGGATAAGATATTTTGAGTATAATTATCCAGATCAATTTGCACATCTATCAAGTTGTAAATCACCACAACAAATGTTTGGTGCTCTCGTTAAAAACTACTTGCCTGAAAAAATAAATGTTCCAGCAAAGAAGATTTTCCATATATCTATAATGCCATGTACTGCAAAGAAATTTGAAGCATCAAGAAAAGAGATGGGTGGAGATTACGGAAAAGATGTAGATGTTGTTCTAACTACAAGAGAAGCAGCAAAACTTTTCAAGATGAGAGGTATAAATCTTGCTACTATAGAGCCACAAGAGTTTGATTCATTACTTGGTTGTGGAACAGGTGCAGCAAGAATATTTGGAACAACAGGTGGAGTTATGGAAGCAGCACTTAGAACTGTTGTATGGAAACTCACAAATGGAAAACTTGATACCATAGATTATGAAGCAGCTCGTGGATATAAAGGTGTAAAAGAAGCTACATTAAATATCAACGGTATGGATGTAAAAATAGCTGTAGTAAATGGTATTGGAAATGTAAAACCAGTTATGGATGATATAAGAGCAGGTAAATCACCTTATCACTTTATAGAAGTTATGGCTTGTCCAGGTGGTTGTGTAAACGGTGGAGGTGCTCCACTTACATCTGAGCCATCATTCATAGGAGTTAGAACTGACAAGACTTATGAGTCAGATAAGAATAACAAGATTCGTCGTTCACATGAGAACCCAGAAATTCAAGCTATATACAAAGATTACTTAAAAGAGCCATGTGGTCACATTTCACATCATATTTTACATACAACATATACAGATAGAAGTAAGACTGTAAAACATTAATTTATATTGAAAGGAGATTATTATGTATAAAATAACAGACCGTTGTGTAAAATGCGGTGCTTGCGAGTCAGAATGTCCAAATGCTGCTATAGTAGAAAAAGACAAACAATTTGATATAGATTATTATAAATGTGTTGAATGCGGAAATTGTTATGATGTATGTCCAAACTCTGCTATTGATGAAGTAAAATAATTGGAGTATGATTAGAAAATGGATATAACAAGTGTAATACATTTTTTAGAAAATACTATTCTCGTCAATGTTGTAGCAATTTGTACATTTGTATTGGAAATGGCAGGAATATGTGTTCTTATGACATCATCTGTAAAATGTTTTATAAGATGGCTTAAGAGAGAAAATCATATTCAACTTGACTTAGCACATGGGACAGCACTTGCACTGACATTTAAAATGGGTGGCGAGGTTTTGAGGACAGTTGTAGTAAGAGAGTGGAGAGAGTTAGGAATACTCGGTGCTATTATAGTATTAAGAGCTGCACTTACAATTATGCTACATTGGGAAATTAAAAGCGAAGAAAAAGATTTTGGAAAAAATGTTGGGAAACTAAAAAAATATTAATTCAATAAAATACATGTCTTAAATAATTTACAAAAATGCCATATATAGTATATGGCATTTTTATTTTATAAGAAAGGTTAAAATATTGATTTATTTTGTATTTTTTGTTAATATAATAAGAAAGAAAACTTTAGGAGGTGTGTTATGAGATTTTTTAAATGTAATAAGTGCGGAAAGATTATTGCACTTGTAAATGATAAACCGTGTCCAACTATGTGTTGCAATGAAGAGATGCAAGAGATGATACCAAATACAGTTGATGCAGCACAAGAAAAACACATACCAGTATATAAAGTAAATGGTGATGTTGTAGAAGTGACTGTTGGAGAAGTTATCCACCCAATGACAGAAGAACATTTAATAGAGTGGGTTTCAATGGAGACTGAACAAGGCAACCAAAGAAAATTATTAAAAGCTGGACAAGAGCCAAAAGTGTGTTTTGCACTTTGCAAAGGTGATAAAGTAAAAGCAGTGTATGCATACTGTAATTTACATGGGCTTTGGAAGGCATAATTAGAGACTAATATGAAAAAAGAAAATTTTAAAATAAATAATATGTTTGATTTATCAAAAACGAGTTTTAGTTTTTTGTTTAGGGAAAAGGAATACCCTTATCAAGTTTTTGATGAAATGAAAAATAACTTTTTTAAGATAGTTAGGACACTTGACCTTTCTGAATATAATAAAATTAAAGAAGGGGTGTATGTCCATAGAAGTGTTACTGTTTTAAAAAGTGTTTATCTTGGAAAGAATATAATTATAGGAAGAGATGTTGATTTAAGAAATTCAGCTTTTTTGAGAGAAAATGTTATTATAGGTGACAGGTGTGTAGTTGGTAATTCGTGTGAATTAAAAAATGTTTTTATGTTTAATGAAGCGAAGGCACCACATTTTAATTATGTAGGGGATAGTATTTTAGGGTTTAACTCACATCTCGGAGCAGGTGTTATAACATCAAATTTAAAGATGGATAAATCAAATATTATTTTAAAATTTGAAGATGGAGATATTGACACGAAAGTTAAGAAATTAGGTGCTATTATAGCTGATAATGTAGAAGTTGGCTGTAATACTGTTTTAAACCCTGGAGTTGTTATTGGGAAAAATAGTTTTGTTTATCCTTTGAGTAGCATTAGAGGGACAGTTGACGAAAATATGATATATAAGTCAAAGGATGAAATAATAAAGAAGGAGATTAGATGAGGAGTAAGTTACTAGCACTTTTGTCAATTTTAGTATCATTGTTTATTGTGCTTTGTATAGCAATAATTTTAATGATGCAATTCCCAGATTTAAAGGAAAATCTTTTAGAGATAATAAAGCAAGATGTTGTTGAGGCTATAGTATCTCCTACAAAAGAAAAGAGTGAAGAAGAGACAAGTGAAGTTGTAAAAGAGACAGAAACAGAAGTAGAAATAGTAAAAGCACCAGAGTATGTAAAGGAATTTTATATAGCACATAACAACAATGTTCAAATAGAGTATCCAGTGATAAAAACTGACCTAATAGATAATGAAAGGTTATCAAGAATAAATAAAAAAATATATGACAATGCAATATCAATAGTTGAATTGTATCCAATCTCCACTTCAATGCAAAAGCTTACAATAAATTCGACTGTTGAATATTTAGATGAAGGAAAAATTACTATATTATATAGAGGGGAAGTTGTAGGAAAAACAGTAAGAGAAGGAGAAAAAAGTAGTAGTTCTGGTGGTGGAAATTATACAGGCTCAAGCAGTTTGTCTGACAACCCATCAAACAACTACCAGATTCCAGGTGCGACTTATATACCAAATGGTAGTAATCCTATAAATGAGCAAAATTTTAATGCAACAAATGATAACAGAATGTATATCCCAGAGACGGTTGTAGATTATAATAATTTGCCGACCACAAATAGGCAAGCGACAGTTGTAAATCCAGGGGGTAGTCCCGTTGCAAATAATTATGGAAACTCAGCACCAGGGGTCGCATTTCCACAAAACTATACTATAAACATTGACCAAAAGATTTTTTATACGAATACTATAGATTTGAATTTAGTGACGGATGTGAATCTCGCTTTGTATAATGCTTCA
>CAMJKC010000132.1 GCA_946406305.1 uncultured Lachnospiraceae bacterium | reverse complement strand
CATACATACTAGGATTCACACCTCTTCTAACTTGTGAATATATTAGTGTAGATAGTGTATTAACACCTGCTCCCTTAGTAAAGTGAGTAATAATAAAATCATCAAGGCTCATAGTTAATGCCAACATAAAACCACTAATTACTCCAGGCATAATTTCAGGCAAAACTACTTTTACAAATGCATCTACTTCATTTGCCCCTAAATCAAGTGCCGCTTCATATATTTTTTTCTGCTGACTATCAAGTTTTGGTAAAACTGATAAAATCACATATGGTATATTAAATGTAATATGAGACAAAAGTATAGTTCCATAAGATAATGTTTTTCCAAAAAAAGATACTATACTTATAAAAAATAACATTAATGATATCCCAGTTGCAATATCTGCATTAAGCATAGGTATATTGGTTATTCCAAGATAAATATTTTTATATCTTTTATCCATATTAGAAATTGATACAGCAGCAAGTGTCCCAATAAAAGATGCAATAATTGCACTTAAAAAAGCTATTGTCAATGTATTAAAAAGTGCAGAAACTATATCTCTATTAGAAAACATTTGTGCATACCATTTTAAAGTAAATCCATCCCATCTTACTCGTGATTTTGAATTATTAAACGACAACACAATCATCACCAAAATAGGTATATATGTAAATAATAGTATGATAACAAGATAAAAATTTTTAATTATTTTTTTTATCATAAGAAGTTTCCACCTTCTTTATCATAATATTTACTTGTCAACGCCATAGTAATAAAAATAAACAAAATTAAAATAATAGAAAGCCCAGAACCTAAATGCCAATTTGAACTCTCAATAAACTCTTGTTCAATGACATTTCCAATTAAAAGAACTTGGCCTCCACCTAAAATTTTAGATATGACAATAGTTGTTAGTGCAGGTATAAAAACCATTGTAATACCACTAACCATGCCTGGTACACTTAGTGGTAAAATGATTTTAAAGAAAGTTGTAACTTTACTTGCACCAAGATCAAGTGCGGCATTTATAGTGTTTTCATCTATTTTCATCACTGAATTATATATTGGCAAAATCATAAATGGCAAAAAATTATATACCATACCAAATATAATTGCAGCATCGGTATTTATTATATTAATATTTGGCAACTTAAAAAAACTTAAAATTAAATTAATTACACCTTTTTTTTCTAAAAGTGTGAGCCAAGCAAATATTCTAAGTAATGAATTCATCCACATAGGTAATATGAATACATATATAATAAAAGATTTCTTTGAAAAATTACCTTCTCTAAAAATTAAAGCAAGAGGATAAGATAAAACTACACAAATAATAGTGCTTAATAGAGATAGCCTTATAGCTAAATAAAAACTTTTTAAGTGTATTAAACTAAAAAAATCTACAACATTATTAAAAGTAAAATCTCCTCTTTTTGTTGTAAACCCATAATATATAATAAACAATAAAGGTATGACAATAAATCCTATCATCCAAATTGTATATGGCGCAATTAAAATTTTGTTTATAATTTTTTTATTTTTCATATTATTCGTCTAACTCTTCTACATCTAATGCTTTTTCATCTTCAGATTGTGGTTTATTCATAATTTGTATATTCTTAGGTTCAACATATATTCCAACTTCAGTTCCAGGTTCTTTTAATATAGTAGAGTGAACTAACCATTCAAACCCATCATTACTTTTACATTCCATCTCATACATTTCGCCCTTAAATATACTATGAGTCATAACTCCTTTTAAAATTGCTTTTTCACTATCTTTTTCAACTAATTCCACATCTTCTGGTCTTATAACTACATCGACGAGTTTATTTTTTCCAAAACCACTATCTATACATTTAAATTTACTTCCTAAAATCTCTACTAAATAATCTTCTATCATTTTTCCTGGTAAAATATTGCTATCACCTATAAAAGTAGCAACAAAAGCATTTTCTGGTTCATTATATATTTCTTCAGGAGTTCCCATCTGCTGTATATACCCTTGGTTCATAACTACTATTGTATCACTCATTGTAAGTGCTTCTTCTTGGTCATGTGTTACATATATAAAAGTTATTCCGAGCTCATTTTTTAATCTTATCAATTCGTATTGCATTTCTTGCCTTAACTTTAAATCTAATGCTCCAAGTGGTTCATCAAGTAACAATACCTTTGGTTCATTTACAATAGCTCTTGCAATTGCAATCCTCTGCTGTTGTCCACCAGATAGTGCATCAATTTGTCTATTTTCATATCCATCTAAATTAACTAGTTTGAGTGCATATTTAATTTTGTCCTTAATGTAACTTTCACTTTTTTTCTTTACTCTTAAACCAAAAGCAATATTATCTGCAACATTCATATTTGGGAAAAGTGCATATTTTTGAAAAACTGTATTTAATTGTCTTTTGTTAGGAGATAAATTTGTTATATCTTCTCCATCAAAAAAAACCTGTCCTTTATCTGGACTTGTAAAACCTCCTATTATACGGAGTATGGTAGTTTTCCCACAACCACTTGGCCCAAGTAAAGTAACAAAGCTATTTTCTTTTATTGATAATGTCAAATCATCAATTATTAAATCTTTATCAAAAGATTTTGAAATATTAACTAAATCAATCAATTTTTTTGCCAACTCATAAATACCTCATAGGGAGCAATGCTCCTTCCTTCATAAATTTTAGTAATTTTAACATTATTTTATATTTTTTTCAATATATATATTTTTTAATTCTATGTTTAAATCTAATTAAAAATTTGTGATTCAAATATTGTCATTTTTTATTTCTTTTAATTTTTTTTATTATACTTTCTATTCTCTTCTTTCCTATTCTTGGTATTTTAAACTCTTTTACTCTCATAAGTGCACTCTTTTGCGACAAAACCATATTAGAAACAAATAAGTCCATTTTATTATTAAAAATTGACTCTGCATTTTCAATTTTCTCTAAAAATTCAGTAAGAGTGCATATTGTAAGTGTTATATCTATTGCAAATAAACCCATAAAAATTAATGAAAAAAGCTCAATTATCTGTAGAGGGAACATAAAAATAAAAGAAAAAAGTATTGGAAAAACAAATTTTATAAAAAAAATTCCTGCAAGTCCAAAACAAATTGTAAATGGTATACAAACTCTTCCTTTTATGTTAAGAGGCAAATCTTTATAGTCCCACCATATTGCATGAAATATTTTTTCAAATAAATATGATGTAATATATTCTATAAAAAAACTCCCAACTGAAGATATTAAAAATATAAATATATAATTATTAAAATAAAAAAACAAATAATAATATTCACTGTAAACACACCAAGTTACTATTGCTCCAACACCATATATGGGGCAAATAGGACCAAATAAAAACCCCCTGTTCTCCCATTTGCCAGTTTTTATTACACAAAAAAACTCTTCATAAATCCAACCCATAAAACTTAATATAATAAACAATATAAAATATCTACAAACCATTTAAACCGAAAATACCTCCATTAGAGAACATATCTTATCTGCTATGCATACCACTATGGCTTCTTTAGTGTTTGGTATTTTAGTAATAGTTAGTGGCCACATATGCCTTATGATAACTGTCTTTACATCTTCATTTATATTAAAAAACTTTTCCGAATTGTCAGCAGCAATTTTAGGATGGACAAATCCATGTAACTTTTTACACATATCTTTATCATGCCAATCATATAAATAAAAATCATGAAGAAAGGCACCTAAGACTAAAGTATCTAAATTAGAATTTAATTTTAAAAACTCATTAATTTTTAAACTAACCCTTACCACATTAAAACAATGTCTATATGTATTCACATTATTATGCTGAACAAATTCTTTCATTTTTTTTGCTTGTTCAGATTTGAAAATATGTCTGTTTTTATACAATGTTTTATTTATATCATTCATAAATTAAAAATAATTTTTATATATTTTTATACACATATTTAATTAGTCATCATTTTCAATTTTTCTTGCAAGTTTTTTATAATATTTTTATATTTAATTATCTTTTCTTGTTCTGATTTAACTTTATCAGGAGGAGCCTTACTTATAAAATTTTTATTATTAATCATATTTTCAGCTCTCTTTAATTCAAAATCATTTCTTTCTATTTCTTTTTTTATATTTTCTATTTCAACTTTGACATCAACCAAATCTCCATAAGGTATATACAATTCTAAGTCTTCAAAAACAAATTGAATATAATTGCTCAAATTATTAAAATCAATATATTCTTTTAAAACCTTATCATCAACTATTTTTATTTCACTTGCAAAACACATATTTTCTAAATGTTTTTTTGATTTCTCTACTATGTTTTTTACCTTAGCACTCTTATACACAAAAATCATTTCAGATTTTCTTTTGTTACTAATATCTAATTCTTTTCTCTTCCCTCTTACAGAATATATAATATTCTTTACATATTCAATATCATTAATTTCATTTTTAAAATCAAATTTTTCAAAATATTCAGGATATTTTTCTGTTATCAAAAATGAATTCTCAAAAAATAAATTGTATATTTCTTCAGTGACGAAAGGAGCAAAAGGATGAAGTAATTTTATTGAGTTTATCAAAATATATGTGAGAACTATATTAACATTTTGTTTCACCACTTCATTTTCACTATATATTCTATTTTTCACATATTCAATATACCAATCACAAAAGTCTTCCCATATAAATTTTTGTATTTTACCAGGGGGAACCCCTAAATCATATCCG
>CAMJKC010000131.1 GCA_946406305.1 uncultured Lachnospiraceae bacterium | reverse complement strand
ATGTATGTAACACTATCGGGGATTGTTATGCTTGATAATTTCGGACAAGACACTATTGCTCCTTGTGGTAATGTTGTGATAGTGTTTGGCAATATTATTTCTTCTAAATTACTGCAACCTGCAAAACAGTATGTTCCAATACTGGTTATTGAATTAGACAATGTTATTCTTTTAGATGGGTTTCCTGCAAATGATGTTTGCCCAAGAGCAGTTATATTTCCAGTTATTTTTATAGTGTATTCTCCACTACTTGCATAGTTATGAGTTAGTTTTCCACCATTGTAAGTTTCTGTGGTGTTATCACCCCAATCAATCAAGACTTCACCAGTATACTCAAATGGGGAATTATTGTTGCTCATAAAACTATTTCCATCAATTTCAAAGATTATTGCATCTTCTACTGGTGTTGGTGCATCACCATCGGCGATAATATGTAAACATTGATTCTCATTCAATGTTTTCTCATTGATTGAGTCATCGGTTGCTTTTGCAAGTCTGCGAAGATACCAAAGATTAGGTTTATGCTCTGTTGGTGCAGTTTCACCAGTAACTGCTACATACCAGTCCTCTAAATACTTGTTCAATGGTTTTCTGCCAGTATACTCTTCACCATTATAATGTTCTGCGATTTTTCTTGCATAGTAACTATTTGAATATAGTTTTGAATATGTTTTGCCAGTCAGTTTACTGGCGATTTGTCTGTAATATAAATTATTTGGCTTCATTTAATCAGTTCTCCATTATGCAGTTCTCTGCCACATATTGACAACTAAATATGGTGGCATATTGTTGTGTGCTTGTCCTCCACCAGTATTTTTGTTTGTAGCAGTTGTATCACTTGTATTTTGACTTTGAAGTTTTTGATTTGCCCAATTTGCACCATAACTTGTTGTTGAACCAGTATTTTGATATCTATTAAATGAATGATGGTGTGGATTTTGTTCGTGTGTGTGGCTTGGCATTTCATCAACAGTCAATGTATGAGTCGCTTCACCACTTGTAGCACCACTTGTATAACTTGTTGATGTTCCACTTGTTGTACCACTTCCTAATAGGAATCTGCCCTCTAATTTAGTCCAAGTAGTGCCAGTAAAAAGAGTATTTGGGTCTTTTGTAGAATCAACAGTCATATAGATTGAACCGATGGGATAGATGTCATCAATAGTTAATCCTCCACCACCACCAATAGTGATGTTTCCACTTCCAAGCAAACCATTCCCATTAATAGTCTTTATATTCGTTCCACTAACAAGAGTATCTTGTTTCCCATTCATTTGGGAATCGATTTGAGTCTTTGTATAATGCTTTCTTGCTACTATTGATTCTAATTTTGTCTTAATCGTTTTATAATCGACTGGAATATCTATATCTACCATTTAAACTCTCCTTTTATTGATAATAGTCATAATAAGTGTCTATATGTGTGAATATTTCTGCTACTGTATGAGGCACATTAATGTTTGCTTTGGTGTATAAGTAATTATTCAATTCATCTTGTGTTTCTGCATAAACATCTGGTGGAAATGGGGTTGTATTGATATTGTAATGGTTTGCTTCAAGTGTTATTTCAGACTCATCGTGAGTGTGGCTTGATGGGGCTTTACCTCCTAATAAAGAATCTATTTCAGATTCAGTATAATATCTGTCATCGTGAGTATGGTTTGATGGGGCTTTACCACTTAATAAGGTATCTGTTTCTGTTTCAGTATAATATCTGTCATCGTGGGTATGTGTTGATGGAGGGAAAGTAGAGGGTTTCCCAGTTACACTATCCCAGTTATGAGTATGGGTTGATGGTGGAAAACTTGATGGAACATCTGTCAAATCCTCATAACTCCCACTAAACAGTTCTGATTTAAGAGCATAATCCTCTAATGTTTGATTTGTAACATATGATGAGAGAATACCATTGATTTCAGTTTTCGTGTAATAATTAGATAAATCGCCTCCTCCACCACCACCTTTACTTGTAAGGTCATAATAATCGATGATGGCATCAATAGTGCCTCTATCTTTTCCATCATCTCTTGAAGCGACATTTCTGTAGGGAGAATCTTCCATAAATGTAAGCACATTTAATGATCCATTGATTTGGTCATACAAATCATCATATATCTTGTCTATATCTCTTCTATTCTGATATTCATCCATATCTCATCACCTATCCCATTCATAATATTCGACATCGTTAATCGGTGTTGCACTACTTGTGAAATATGTTGATTCTGCTTTTGCACTTCTGCGAAGATTCCTGATGTTCTTTTTCAACTGGAAATCAGGTGCTAATTCATCTAAACCTATTTCTGTCTGAATGCGAGGCATAGCATTGTGTTTGAATGATACCTTAATCGATTGCACTTGCTTAACAGTATTCAGTTTCTTCGCATTCGCTACAACTTTCACATAATCACCTAATCTTAAATATGGATAATTTGGTACAGTTATAGTGAATGTGTAGGTCTGTGATGGATTATATTTATCGCTCATTCGTGCATTAAAGTAGGCTTCCTTATTCGATATTGGTTCATTGCTTGTTTGGAGTGTAGTCTGCTCACCATATCTCATTAATGAAACTGGGTCTGCAGATTCGATATATGAGTAATCGTTCTTCCTATTCTCATCTTGCTTGAACACTACAATCGATGAATTGTAAAGCGATGATAATGGACTGTATGATATAGAGTTCCAAGACAATATATTGTTGTTATCTCCCTCACTTGCAGTAAATGAAGTCTTTGATGAATTATTTACCCTGAAATGTATTCGGTCATCTTTTCTATGAAGCCCATACTCCATATTCACGAAGTAATTTGTATCTTTCACGATGTCTTGTAGCATAGCATTAACTGACTTACCACAAGATTGAAGTTCATCAGGATTACTGCCCTGATTAGCATCGAAACTAATCTGATGCAAGTCTATTTTACAACTGGACTCATCATGTGTACTGTTATCATATTTGTACCAGTTCACATCTTTCTTATCCTTTGTAGCCTTTACTCTTGGAGCAATCATATGAATGGAATGCAAATAATACTCTTCATTTTCATTCAAATGGATCTGCCTCAACCATTCCACGATATTGAATGACTTCTCATTCTTGTCGATAAAGGTTGTTTTCTTCGTATTATTGTTTACCCAGTATAATGGGAATCCCTTATCGTTGTATGACTCTCCTTTTGTATATCGTTGAGTGAATCGAAGATAGAATGTCTTTTTAGGTGCTTTGAATGAATTGTCATTGATTGAATATGTAATCTTCAAATAACCCTGAAATGGCTTATCTTTGTCATAGCCTTTTGTAGTGGTGATTTCTTTGGTTACTTTCTGTTTGGTGTTCTTGGATTTGACTGTAGCACTTCCAATGTTCCCACCACGATGTTCTGCGATGACTGAACCACTTCCTGAACCACTTGTATTATTCAACATATTATTGTATCTTGTATTCCATCCAAGTTCTCTGTAAGGGAAATCCTCCCAGTTTCCTTTATCGTTTTTGAATAATACACTACGATGGTTACTTGCATAGGCAGTACCATACTCTGTAATCTTACAAGACACATTATATTTCTTCAGGAATGTGAATATCAAATCAGAGAATCCCCAACAATCACCATGACCAGTTCTCTTCATAGTGTTGTAGTCTTGACCATCTGCACCTAATACATAGTCATATTTGAATGCCTCATTAGTAATGGCTTTGAATATGTCATCAGAACTCAATTTGACTCCAGTTTCAGGCACTCCCATCATTTCACCATTATGGAGTTTGTCTTGCTCTGCTTTACTGGATGTTACAGTCTTTGTTACAACATCAAGTTTCTTCCATGGGCTATCTTTCTCATTACCTAATGCAGAGAAGTCAGAATCACAACTGTTACAAGTGATTTCGGTTTCCATTGGATCAACTCCCCATGAACCTTTTGAACCACCCCATCCTTGAGTATAGATACATTTTGTGTCGGAGCGACAACTATCCCAAGCCAATGATTCAGAGCCACAATGAGGACACTTGTTTCGGAAAACAGTCTTATAATATGTACCATATGACCCATTATCCTTTGCACTACTTACAGTACCAATCGCCATAACATATTTCTTATCGGCAGATACACCACATTTACCGAATTTCTGTGAACCTGCAGTAGTGTCTGCACTATCAACAGTTTCTGTAATCTTTGTTTTGATTTCTCTCTTCGGAGAACCTAAACCATAGGTAATGTGCATATATGGTTTATCTGTTATACGAGGTGCAACTTTACTGTGTTTCTTTGCATCATAGAGAGTCCACACTTGTTCCTTTGCACTTGATGGTTTGTTCCGAATCATTATATGATTATCGGCTACAGAAGTGTATCCATTTGTTGAGGGAATCTTCTTGACTGCCTTTTTCTTACCATAAGTGATTGTGAATCCACTATTGTACTTTTCACCCTCAACCAAGTAGTTTTTGGAGATATTGGATTTCAAAGTAACCTCATGAACATCGCAAATATATTTGAGTATCTGTGTATAAGAACTGAAATCCTTTGTCATATTTTTCTTTTCA
Source organism: uncultured Lachnospiraceae bacterium (assembly GCA_946406305.1). Lineage (GTDB taxonomy): Bacteria > Bacillota > Clostridia > Lachnospirales > Lachnospiraceae > UBA3633. The sequence continues at coordinate 200 of CAMJKC010000131.1, read as the reverse complement.
GAGTCTTTACCACCTTGCAGAGTCAATTCATCAAGTATATATTTATTCTGACCATCAACCAATCGGTCTGCACAATGGATTGAGAGTTGTGTTCGATTAGCATTCGGCAATACTGATGAAACATATCCACCAAATGCTCTTCGGACTTTTCCATTATTATCCTTGATATAAAAATTCACTTCATCCATATAGTCAATGAA
>CAMJKC010000130.1 GCA_946406305.1 uncultured Lachnospiraceae bacterium | reverse complement strand
TATTTGCAAAAAAAACATTGAAAAATATAAAAAAATATTATATAATTAGACAAAATTATATATTTTAGGAGATTCAAATGAATAACAAAAATCTATTCTGGTTTTTATTATGTTTTATTATATTCACTTCTATCTTCCATACTTTTACTTTTGCTAAAGGTTGGGAATTGATGAATGGTGAGTGGTATTACGTTGATTCAGATGGAGAGCCAGCTTCTGATAAGATTGTAACATCAAATGGAAAGAAATATTATTTAGGCGAAGATGGAAGAATGGTTAGGGATTATTTGCTTGTAGACTATAACGATTCTATTTATTATTTTAATGATGAAGGAGAAATGGTAATAAATACTTGGGTTGCAGTAGATCCTTTTCAAGTTTCTGATCCACTTCCAATAGGACCAACTGTTTATTTGTATTACTTTGGAGCAAATGGAAAAGCATATAAAGCTACGAATGGTATAATAAGAAAAGTTATAGATGGGAAAAAATATTTGTTTGATGAAAGAGGAAGAATGCTTTCTGGTTGGATTAATGAATCTGGAGAAATGTATAATGAAATAGATTATGATGAAGATCCTTTTGTAGGTTTTAGTTATTATGCCGGAGATGAAACAGATGGTGTTTTAAGAGAAGGTTGGATGGCATACGAAGATGGATCTGTTAATGATAAATACTATGACAAAGAAGTTATTTGGTTTTATTTTAATAATAACAACAATAAAAAAGTAATGAATGAGAATGGAGATGAATATTATCAAAAGAAAATAAATGGAAAGATGTATGCCTTTGACGAAAATGGTGTAATGCTAACTGGATGGGAAGCAGAAAGAGCAACAAAATATCATATTGATTTTGATATTGATAATGATGATTATGGTATGTTGGCGAAAAAGAGATGGGTTTATACTGTTCCAAGTGAAGAAATAAATGCTGAAGATTATTTGGATGAATTGGAAAGATGGTTTTATGCAGATAGTAATGGTGATATAGTAAAAGGTCTCATAAAAAAAATCAACAAGGAGTACTATGCATTTGATCAATCAGGTATTTTAAAGGAAGGACTTATAATATTTGATAAAAATAGTAATCAGTATATAGATAAGATTGACATAGATGAAACGGATGGGAAGAAATTTATCGTAGAAAGAAAATATACATCAAAAGATACTGGAGAAGAAAAACAGTTTGATTCTACAACACAGGTAATATATTATTTCTTAGATGATGAATCTTCAAATATATATGGTGCAAGAAAGACTGGAGAGAAATTAATAAGTTTTAGAGATAACGATTATGTATTTAATAGTGAAAAATCAGGTCAATTAGAAGGAATAAAAAAGAAAAAAGTATATCAAGCTGGTTTGCAAATAAAAGCTGATCCGATTTTAGGGTTAGGAATTGTTCTTGATGGTGTTGCAGATAGTCTAAATGCTCCTGCAGCAACTGCTCCACCTTCTTATACGAATGGTACTCTTGATGACGGACTGAATGATTATCTTAATATTCGTTATTCGGGAGATGATGCAACACAGTATTATACTGATAGAAATAGTTTTCCTCATTTTATAGTGGTTGATAGTAAAGGAAATAAAATTTCTTCATCAAATACTTATAGAAAGGATAAAGAAGGTAATTATTGGATGTTTGGACCTTCTGGGAGCTTAATTAAAATAGTTTCGGTTCCTGTAAAATATGTGACAAGTGAAAATGCTTGGTATTTCAAATCGGATTTTTATAATGATAAAAATATGAGAGTAGAGACATCTTGGAAGATTTTTGGAACACCTGATGCTTCGGGATATACAGTTCAGGTAGAGAGAAATCAAGGCAATTATGAGATTGTGCCAGATGAAATATACGCTTTGAATTTTGAATTAGAAAAGTAAAAAAAAAAAGTGAAGCATTGCTTCACTTTTTTAATAATAGTGAGGTGCAAATGAAAACAGATATAGAGATTTCAAGAGAATTTAATAAAAAAAATATAGAAGAAATAGCAAATAGAATAGGCTTAAACCAAGATGAGTTTGAATTATATGGAAAGTATAAAGCAAAAATAGATTTATCCTTACTTGAAAGAAAAGATAAAGCACAGGTTATTTTAGTTACTGCTATGACTCCTACAAAAATGGGAGAGGGAAAAACGACAACAACTATCGGATTAGTAGATGGACTGAATGAAATAGGTATTAACACTATTGGTGTTTTGAGAGAACCAAGTCTTGGACCTGTTTTTGGAATAAAGGGAGGAGCAACTGGAGGAGGATATGCACAAGTTGTACCAATGGAGGATATAAATCTACATTTTACTGGAGACTTTCATGCCATAACTTCTGCAAATAATTTATTGTGTGCTATTTTAGATAATCATATATATCACGGAAATGAATTAAATATTGACTTAAAAAAAATAAAAATAAAACGAGTAATAGATATGAATGACAGGCAACTTAGACACATTATTAGTGGTATTGGGAATAAGAGTGATGGTGTAGTAAGAGAAGATGGATTTGATATTACAGTTGCTTCAGAAATGATGGCAATTTTTTGTTTATCAAAAGATTTTTTAGATTTAAAGAATAGAATAGCAAATATTGTAGTTGCATATGATAAAGTTGGAAATGAAGTGACAGCAGAGATGTTAAAGGCTACAGGAGCTATTTCTTCTTTATTAAAAGATGCGATAAAACCAAATCTTATACAAACTTTATATAATAATCCTGTCATAATGCATGGAGGTCCTTTTGCAAATATTGCACATGGGTGTAATTCTATAATAGCAACAAAGATGGGAATGAAACTTGCTGATGTAGTAGTTACTGAAGCAGGTTTTGGCGCTGATCTTGGAGCAGAAAAGTTTTTTGATATAAAATGTCGTATAGCAGATATAAAACCTAAAGTTGCTATTATTGTTGCAACTATAAGAGCATTAAAATTTCATGGTGGACTTGAATATGAAAATTTAAAAAATGAAGATATAGAAAAACTTGATAAAGGATTTGAGAATTTAAAAAGACATATTGAAATGACTAAAAATTTATATAATATAAATACAATAGTTGCTATAAATAAGTTTCCAACTGACACAGATAAAGAGTTAATTTATATAATAAACAAATGTAATGAAATTGGTGTAGTGGCAAAAATATCAAAAGCATATGAAGAGGGTGGCAAAGGTTCCATTGAGTTAGCAAGAGAAGTAAAAAAATTATTAAATCAGAATTCAAATTTCACTATGTTGTATGAAGATAGAGATTCAATTAGTGATAAAATAAATAAAGTAGTTAGAGAAGTTTATCATGGAAAAGGATATACTTTAACAAAAAAGGCAGAAAATGAATTGAAGCTAATAGAAAAATCTAAATATGCGAATTTGCCAATATGTATTGCAAAAACTCAATATAGTTTTAGCGATAATCCTTTGCTTATTGGTGCACCAGAAAAATTTATTGTTACTATCAGTGATATAAAAGTGTCTGCTGGTGCAGGTTTTATTGTAGTATATCTTGGAGATATTATGACAATGCCTGGTTTACCAAAAGAACCCGCAAGCATTAATATTGATGTAGATAGTAATATGAATATAATAGGAATTTTTTAATTATGCAATTTAATATAAATTTAAAGAATTCCGAGTTGTATTATGATGAAAAAGTAAATGATATTTTATCAACTCATATAAATAATAAGAATATAAACAATCTTACAAACGTAAAAAAGATACTAAATTATTATAACAATCCACAAGATTATTTAAAAATAGTGCACATTGCAGGGACAAATGGAAAAGGTTCAACATCAAGTATGATAAGCAGTATTTTGTGTGAAGAAGGATACACTGTTGGGCTATTTACTTCTCCGCATCTTGTGTCTCTTAATGAAAGAATAAAAATTTCAAATGAAAAAATATCATATAAAGACTTTTATGAACTTTTAAAAAAGATAGACAATGATTCAAAATGTTTAAAAGTATTTTTAGGTTTTTTTGATATTTTAACTGTTACTGCTTTATTATTTTTTTGTCAAAAAAAATGTGACTATGTAGTTTTAGAGACGGGACTTGGTGGAGAATATGATGCTACAAATGTTTCGGAGAAGGTTTTAATTAGTGTTATAACGAATATTGGAATTGACCATGAGAAAATTCTTGGTGATACAATTCATAAAATTGCAGTTGCAAAATCAGGGATTATTAAAAAAAATTGTCCAGTCGTTCTATATGATTTAAAAAAAGAAAAAGATGTTTTTGTAAACAAGGCAAAAGAGTTAGGATCTGATATTTTTTTTACAGATTTTTCAAAAATAACAACTTATGAAGATAATTCTTTTGATTATAAGACATATAAAAATTTAAAAACAAATATGCCTGGAATTTTTCAAATATATAATGCAGCGACAGCAATTGAAGCAATAGATGTTATAAAGAAAAATTATAAGGTCAGTGATAATTCTATAAGAAAAGGTCTTTTAAATGTAAAACTTGATGGAAGATTTCAAATAATATCAAAAAAACCTTACTTTATCATTGATGGAGGACATAATGTTCAATGTATAGAGAAGATAATAAAAAATATAAATATTTTTATTAAAAAAAATAAAATAAAAAAAATGATTTTAATATTGTCAATTTTAGATGATAAAAATATAGAAGAGATGGTAGATAAAATTTTTATGAGTATAGAATGTGATAACATTAAGACTATAATAACAAAAGTAAAAAGTAAGAGAGCTTTTAGTGTTGATTATATATATGATTGTGTAAAAAAATATAATGAAGATATTACCATAATTGACAGTGT
>CAMJKC010000129.1 GCA_946406305.1 uncultured Lachnospiraceae bacterium | reverse complement strand
GTCTATAATTCAACCAGAGATAAATGATATACAAAAAAAATACGAGGGACAAAAAGATCAGGCATCGCTTCTTAAACAACAGCAAGAGATAAAAGAAGTTTATGAAAAATATGGAACATCTATGACAGGAGGATGTTTACAGTCTTTAATACAAATAATAATTATTATACCTTTATATAGAATAATAATTAATATTCCTGCATATGTAAGTGATATAAAAAAGCACTTTGAAACAATTGTAGATTCATTAGGTGGAGTTTCTATAATAGAAGATTTAAAAACTTTTGCAGATAATAATAAACTTGAAAATTTATTAAATTCAGTACATAATTTTAATGCAGGGACTGTAGAAGCACAAAAGAATTTAATTATAGATTTTCTATATAAACTAAATCCTAATCAAATGACGATGCTTATAAATGAATATTCAGAAGAAATAAGATTAGGGATAGAAGAAAATATAAATTTTATAAATGAAGCAAATTCTTTTTTAGGTTTAAATCTTGCAACAGCTCCAAATAGTATGGGATTTAGAAGTCCTTATATCATTATTCCCATAGCCGCATTTTTATCTCAATATTTATCTATGGTTATAATGCAAAAAGCATCTTATAATAGAAAAATGTCTGAAAACAGTGAAAGTCAAATGCAACAGACAATGAAAATGATGAATATAACAATGCCTATTTTTTCAGCATTGCTTACATATCAATTTTCAACTGGTATAGGACTTTATTGGATTTGTTCTTCTTTGTTTTTAATAATTCAACAATTATTTGTTAATTATAAAATGTCTAAAATAGATATTGATGAAGAAATAAAAAATAATATTGAAAAGGCAAATAAAAAAAGAGCAAAAAAAGGATTGCCTCCAATAAATGAAAAAAAAGCAATAGGAACTATAAAGAGAAAAGAAGAAGAATATAAAAAAGAAGAAGATACGAGAAATAAAATATTAGAAGGAAAAGAAGAAAGAGAAAAAGAAGCAGAAAAGTATTATTTTGATGGAGAAGATAAAGATAGTATTTTTTCAAAAGTAAATATGGTATCAAAGTATAATATAAAAAATGAAAAAAAGTAAAGGAGTTATTATGAGGACACAGATAAAAGGAGAAACTTTAGATGAAGCAATAAACAATGCGATGATAGAATTATCTATAACAAGTGAAAATCTAAAATATGACATTATACAACAAGGAACAACAGGTTTTTTAGGAATAGGTTCAAAGCCATACATAATAGAAGCTTATGATAAAAATGATAAAGAAGAGATATATAAAGAAAAACAAAAAGAACAAAAATTAGAAAAAGATGAAAAAGGAATATATGTTTTCAAAAAAGAGAATAGTGAGAGAAGTAATTTTTTAAAAGAAAATAAGGAAGAAATATATAAAAAAGCAAAAGAATTTTTGGAACCTATATTTAAAGGATTTGAAGAAGAAATAGCTTTAAATTATACTATAAATGAAGAAACGAGTTCTATGATAATTAATTTACAGGGAGAAAAAATGGGTGTCATCATAGGTAAATATGGACAAACCTTAGATTCTCTGCAGCACATTTTAAATATTGTTGTAAATGAAAACTTAAAAGAAAAAATAAAAATAAGACTTGATAGTGAAAATTACAGAGATAAGAGGTATAAGAAAATAGAAGCATTTGCAAAAAGTATTGTTCAAAAAGTAAAAAAGACAAAAAGAGATTATTCATTAGAACCTATGTCTTCATATGACCGAAGGATAATACATTCTTTATTGCAAAAAGAAAGAAATATAGAAACGGTTTCTAAAGGTGAAGGAAGAGAAAGACATGTAGTAGTAAAATATAGAAAAAACTAGGGTTTCCTAGTTTTTTTATTTACCGATACAGAAGTTTTTAAAAATTTCATTTATTAAATCATCGTTTATTTCTTCTCCTATAATATGAGAGAGAAAAGTATATGCATTTTTTAAATCTACTGTAAAAAAATCTTCAGGGATATTTTCATTAAAAGAAATTATTACTTTTTTAAGAGATGCTTTTGCATCTTCTAAATTTTTAATTTGTCTTTCATTTGAAATAAAAATTTCTGTATTAAAATTTATTTTATTATTAAAAAATAAATTTTTTATTGTGTCTTTTAATTCTCTTTCTCCAAAACCTGTTTTGGTTGAAAATAATATAATAGGTGATGATACAAAAGAATTTTTATACAAAGAAAAGATGTCATTATTTTTAAGCAAGTCTTGTTTGTTTAAGATAATTATTGATGGTTTATTTTTTTCTATCAGGGAGAAAATGTTTTTATTAAAATTTTCATCAAAAGGGATAGCGCTATCAAAAAGAAGTAAAACTAAATCAGCAGATTTAATTTCCTCTTTTGTTTTTTTCATTCCAATAATTTCTATTTCATCAGCATTTTTATTTTCTCTTAAGCCTGCTGTATCTATAATATTTAAAGAAATTCCTTCTATATTTATTGTCTCTCTTATAACATCTCTTGTTGTTCCTTCTATATTAGAAACGATAGCTCTCTCTTCTTTTAGCAAGAAGTTTAAAAGAGAAGATTTTCCAGAATTTGGTTTTCCAATTATAACAGTATTTATTCCTTCTTTTATCAGCTTCCCTTCTTTAGAATTTTTTAGTAGTAAATCAATTTCTTTTATGCAAGAGTTAATATTTTCTAAAAACAACATTCTTTTTTCTTCAAAAGACATGTGTTCAGGGTCATCAAGACATGCTTCTATAAAAGCCATTTCTGATAAAATCGTTTTTCTTATTTGTAAAATTTTTTCATTTATACTTCCAGTAAGTTGACTTATAGCAGAAATGTTAGCATATTTATTTTTTGAATTTATTATATCCATAACTGCTTCTGCTTCACTTAAATCGATTCTTCCATTTAGAAAAGCCCTCTTTGTAAATTCGCCAGGTTCTGCAGGGAAGGCACCGTTTTTTATAAGAGTGGAGAAAATCCATTGCATAGCATAAGGACTTCCATGTGAGTGGATTTCTACTACATCTTCTTTGGTGTATGATTTTGGTTTTAACATGGTGATTACTAAAACTTCATCAATCATAGCATCTCCATCAAAAATAAAGCCATAATATACTTTATGGCTCTCATTTAATGGAATAGTTTTTTTGTTTTTTGTAAAAAAAACTTTTGATATAATTTGTAAGGCATTATCTCCACTTATTCTAATGATACCGACACTTTGTGGTGACAAAGATGTGGAAAATGCACAAATTGTTTTTTCTTGATTCATATTAAAAGGACATTAAAAAAATACCATTTATTGGTATTTTTTTATTTTTTTTAAACTGTTGTTTCGTTTGAACTGTTTTGCAACTGATTGTTGTATTCATTAAGAACAGCAGTATTTATTTTATCTCTTGTTTCATTGTTGATTGGATGTGCTATGTCGTGGAAGTCTCCGTTTTTAAACTTTGTTGATGGCATTGCAACATACAATCCTTTGCTTCCGTCGATGATTCTAATGTCGTGAACAACGAAACAATCATCAATAGTAATTGAGCAACTTGCTTTAATTTTTTCTTCGCCTCTAATTCTTAATTTGACAGCTGTAATTTCCATAAAATACCTCCTAAAAAATAAGACTATTATATTATAGCATAAAAAATAATAAATACAATATTTTTTTTAAAATTTATAGACTTTTTTTATTAAATGTTATATATTTATTTTTATGTTAAATTTTATTGAAGAAAAATATGATGCTGTAGTTGTAGGAGCTGGTCATGCAGGATGTGAAGCTGCACTTGCTTTAGCACGGTTGGGGTTTAAAACCATAATTTTTACAGTATCAGTTGATAGTATAGCAATGATGCCTTGTAATCCTAATATTGGGGGGACGAGCAAAGGCCACATAGTAAGGGAAATAGATGCTCTTGGAGGGCAGATGGCAAAAAATATTGATGAGACCTTTATTCAAAGTAAAATGTTAAACAAGTCAAAAGGCCCAGCAGTTCATTCTTTGAGAGTTCAAGCAGATAAAAAAGAATATTCACAACATATGAGAAAGACTCTTGAAAATACTGAAAATTTAACTATAAAGCAAGCAGAAGTAAAAAGTTTAATTGTTGAAAATGTCAATAATAGGAAGAAAGTCGTTGGGGTAGAGACGACATCTGGAGCAAAATATTTCTCTAATGTAGTTATTTTAGCAACTGGAGTTTATTTAAAAGCAAGATGTTTATATGGAGAAGTCATTGAAAATACTGGCCCTTCGGGTCTTAGAGCAGCAAATTTTTTGACACAATCTCTAATTGATTTGGGAATAGAAATTTTAAGATTTAAAACAGGGACACCTGCAAGAGTAGATAAAAGGTCTATAGATTTCTCAAAATTGGCAGAGCAAAATGGTGATGAGCCAATTATTCCTTTTTCATTTTTTACAGACCCTAATACAATTCAAAAAAAGCAAGAAAAATGTTTTTTGGCATATACAAATGAAGAAACACATAAAATAATAAGAGAAAATATAGAAAGGTCTCCTTTGTTTTCAGGTGAAATAAAGGGAACGGGCCCAAGATATTGTCCATCTATAGAAGACAAAGTGGTGAGATTTGCAGATAAGGATAGACATCAGATTTTTGTTGAACCTGAAGGGTTATATACAAATGAAATGTATTTGTCAGGCATGAGTTCTTCATTGCCAGAAGATGTTCAAGTAAAAATGATAAGAAGTATGGAAGGTTTTGAAAAGGCAGTTATAGTTAGAAATGCTTATGCGATTGAGTATGATTTAATAAATGCGAACGAGTTGAAACTTTCTCTTGAATTTAAAAATATAGATA
>CAMJKC010000128.1 GCA_946406305.1 uncultured Lachnospiraceae bacterium | reverse complement strand
GGATTATGAAAAAGATACTGATGGAGATGGTTTGATAGATGCATTTGAATATTTATATATGACTGATAAAGAAAATGTTGATACAGATGGAGATGGTTTATCTGATTATATAGAAGTAATGCATCTTGATTATAATCCATTATCGAACGATACTTTTAAAGATGGTATAAATGATGGTGATAGAGATTATGATAATGATAAACTTACTAATATAGAAGAAGTAAAATATGGAACAGAATTATATAATGTAGATACTGATTATGATACATTAAATGATTATGAAGAGATTAATCTTCATCACACTAACCCTTTAAGCATTGATACTGATGAAGATTATTTATCAGACCCTGATGAATTAAAACTTGGACTTGACCCTACAAATCCAAGGACAGATGGTGTGACACTTGATAGTGAGAGGAAAATAGAACAAGAGTATAATATGACAAAAGTACCAAGTGAACTAAGAGAGGGAGATATTTTTATAAAAAATATAAGTGGAAGTGTAAGTGGCAATATTGACAATGAAGTAAAAATATCTAAAAAGAATGAAGAGGTTTTTAATAGTATGAGTAGTTTTGTGCAAAGTGGATTTCAAGTTACACTAAAAGAAGATGAAAAAATTGATATAGAATTAGATGTAAGTAAAGTATCAGATAGAAAAACAGCACTTATAATCGTGAGATATGAAAATGGTATGATAGAAGCGATAGATACAGTATGTGAAGAGAATAGTATAAAAGCAAATATTGGAAATGGAACATATTCAGTAATGGATAGTGAAATTGTTTTAAAAGATTTAAATATAATGATAAGTGATTATATGCCTTAGGAGATATGTAAATGAGACAAGATCCATATAAAAAAGAGATGTTTAAGAAATGGCTTATTCCTAAAGTTGTAGGTGCAAGTATTTTTTTGATTATAATATTAATAATCGTGGTAATCGTATCTATGAATGAAAGAACTCAAATATACAATGAGGGAGAAGTAAAATCTATACCCCTTCTCGGCAACGAAAAAATAAAGAAATTAGGTGATTTGTATATAAAAAAACAACATCAGTTCGAACAAGAAATAATGAATATGGAAATTAATTATGCAAATAGAACAAATAAAAGAGGGGACAAAATATATTATGGGGTTAATGGTAAAGAAAATCCAGATGAGTTATATAATATAGATTATGTAAATGGAATTGAAAGTATAAAGTATATAAAGGGAAAAGCAGAAAATCGAGAAGATGGAGAAAGTAATTTTGTAGATATGGTGACATTTTTATCAGTAGCACTAGGAAGTGATATAGATAGATATAGTGAGGAGCAATTAATAAATATTTTTGATAAACTATTTGATTTAACTCATACATTTACTGGAGAATCTACAGAATTATATCCTTGTGAGCATGGTTGTAGTTTTTGTGAGTATTACTGCGGTGATTATATGGTTCAAGGTGAAGTTGCAGGGAACACTGTGGGTTTTTATAAATGTGATTCTTATATGGGGAAAGATGGTGAGTATGGTCTTATGTATGATCCATTTTTACCAGCAAAGAATTCAAATTATAGAGAATTAAGAGATATGGCAAGTGACACATCAAAATTTGTGACAGTATTTCATAATAAAGGTGAATATAAAGTTTTTTCAAATGGTGACTCTGAGGAGTATAGAGAATATAAATCTTATGGAAGGGTTGTAGCAGATGATGATGATATATTTAATTTAATGGAGCCAGATGGAGTGTGTGAAGTATGTTCATATTTTGTAAGACCATTTAGGAATTCTACAAAAACATTTGCTGGTTGTAATCCAGAACTAGAATGCTATCATGGTTCGCCTTATGTAAAATCAGAAGAAGGCGGAGGTAGTAGTTTAGAGTGCTTGCAGTGTATGTATAGTGAGAAAGAGAATGGATGTACAGAATTTGAAGCTCATTATGAATGTAATTATGAACCACCTGAAAATGATGATAGTTCAGATAGTGGAGGTTCAGAAGAATCTGATGTAGAGCCACATGTGTGTGAAAATAATGAAATTGGTTGTGATGGTTATTATGAGTGCCTTGGACATCAACATTATTCGTGCCCTGGACATATAATTGTCACTTGTTTTGGGCATACTAACCTAAAGTTAGAAATAAAAATAATGTATTATGAAGATATGATAGACACTATAAAGGATTTAATTGGATAATAATTAAAAAAGTGAAAGGAAAGTATACAAAAATATGAAAAAAATTGTTATAATATCTATATTAATAATTATATTGTTTAGCACAAATATATATGCTTATGATTATAATATAAACGATGAAAATACTGAGGATCAACTAAAATGTTGGGTAGGCTGGAAAAAGTATCATTATGGAAATGTAGATGAACTTGCAAAGAAAGGACAGAGTTTTGATGTTCCGGGTTCACCCATAATTGTGAAACACGATGATGGGACTACAGAATATCATGAAGGGCAATCGTATAACATTACAACTAATGGATATGGATATTATTCATTGGATTTTGAGAAACATGTATTAGCATTATTATCGTATATAAAAAAGAATATTAATACAGTCGGAAAATTCAACTTTAGTTGAAGATATTGAATATAATGTTGATGGAACGGTCAAATTAGAAGATGCACTTAGAATAGCAATGAATGGAATGGTTAGTAATTGGTATTCAGAATCATATGAAAATAATGAGTTTAAAAATTTTTGGGAAGGGACATTTATAGATTCTAAAAGAGATAAATTAAAGAAAATACAAAATAATTTTTATTGGAATGCTTATGGAGAAAGCGCATTTAATAAACTGACTGAACCTACAACAGGAATGATGGGTGATTATTATAAAGAATTAGAAGATAATCAGAAGAAAGTATTAAAAGGTGTAGTTTTTTCTATAATGGAAGCAAGGTACAGAAATAAAAATGTTCAAGGCAAAATGAATTTAAAAATAAAGGCTGCAGAAGGGGAATTATGGCCTTTTTTAGTTAATTTAAAAAATTTAAATCATTTATCATATGATAAAGATTCACATAAATATATAGATGATAGATACAATGAAACACATTATGAATGGCCTGATTTTGATAAACTAATAGAAGGTGCATATCAATGGATGGTATATCATGATGCAGATACTATAAGAACTACAAGTCACAGGACAATAACTAAAACAATAAGTGGTATTAATGGAAAAGAAGAAGAAGATGTGGAGATAGATTGGGAATCTGAGTTTAGTGATTTAACCTGGGATTATCTACCTACTTTAAATGGGGAAAAATTAGAAAAGTTTTATAGCAATTGTCAACTAGTAAAAAGCATATTTAAAAAATCATCTGAAAACACAATGGGGTTCTTTGGTGCTGAAGAATTATATGACATAACCAGCGATAAAAATTTTAGTGAAGCTATAAGAGATATGAGGGATGCAATGCTAATATTTTGTGGTGAAGACACTATGGATAGTGTGTGGACAGGACTCACCAATTATAATATGGAAAGAACATATATAATGGCAAAAAATATAGTTGAAACTAATAGAGTTAAAGATGAATTTGCATATTATAATATAGGGACAAATATTATAACATATACATATGGTAGACATGGTAAAGAATATATGCTTATGGATTTTCAAAGAGTAAAACTTAATGAGGCACTTAAAGATAAAGATGATCAATGGATAAAATATGATACAGATGGAGATGGAATATTTGATAAGGATGAGTTAGGGGATGATGATAGTAATCCTAATGATGAAAGCACCATGTGGGTAAAAGTTGATATAACTAAATTTATAAAAAAAGCTGTAGAAAAAGATTTATATGGTAATGATAGTAATGAAATAAATAGTGAAGAGGGGAAAGAAATAGTTAATACAGCACTTGCACAAGTAAAATATAATGTGTATAAAGAACGAAAGCAGTTTACTGATGTTCACTATAACGATAATGAATGCGATAGAAAAGAGGATAAAGAAAATTATTTAAATATAGATCCAGTGACAGAAAAAAGAGTGAGTAGCAAATCAGAGATATATATAAGAGAAGAAATGAAAAAAGATAGTGCAAAATTACAAGTCCGCCTTTGGAAGTATAAATCTAATCCAGTATTGAAAGATACTGATTTTGATGGGATAGATGATAATGTAGATAAAGTTCAAAAAAATAACTTTTTTACGGGAAGAATGCACACAACAAGACTTAGTGGAGATGATGCCATAGAAGTGGATATGAATATGGACTACAGATATTTCTTTATGAGTAATAAACTATATTTTGATGAATTATCAACTATGTCACTACTTTATGCCAATAGCATATATAGGAAAGGAGAAGGTCAATCTATGCATAGTGGACTTCAATTAAGGTCTGCAAATAATTTTATCAGTGAAGAAGATAAGACAAAAAAAACATACAAGCAAGAAGAAATAGAAAATATGGATTTAGATAAATTCAATAATATGCAAGTAAAAGAAATGATGGAGCATTTTGGGTTTAAAGATGTGAAAACTTACTATATGGGTGAAAGAGGCGATGGGACGGATGATGACCCAGCAGATGGAAGTGATGTGTGTAGAGGCTATAAAGATACTCATAAAGGTAGAGTAGCTATAGGTTATAAAAATATAGAATATCATAAAATAGAAAAGTCAGTTATAGGAATAGTAATAAGGGGAACTGCTGAAGATGATGACTGGGACAGTGATTTTGATATGGGGGATATAAGAATAAAGAAACTTATTAATAATAATCTATTAAGTGATTCAAAACTTAAAGAATTAGGTTATGATAAACAAGATACTT
>CAMJKC010000127.1 GCA_946406305.1 uncultured Lachnospiraceae bacterium | reverse complement strand
ATTGACAATAAAGGTCTAATTTACTATATAGAAGATAACGAAAATGTATTTATATCTTATCCAAAAGACAATAATCTAAGAGCAGATTATGACATAACAGGTATTTTTTCTTTTTATGAGGAAAATATAAATAAAGAAGATTATGAAACAGGAGATGATTTCTCTATTATTTATGATGTTAAACCAAATACTGAATGGATAAACGAAAAAGAGAGTCAATACAAATCAAACCTCCTATATATAAATAATCTTGAACTTATAGATTTTAGTTATACAAGAGTTTTTGATAATATGTTTATGGGGCTTAGCAAAATTAAAAACATAGATTTGTCCTCATTCAACACAAGAAATGCAGAAAGTTTTGATTATATGTTTTGTGGTTTAGAGAGTATAGAAAAAATTGATTTAAGCTCCTTCTATACCACAAATGTAAAAAGTATAAGTGGAATCTTTATGGACTGTAAAAACTTAAAAGAAGTTAAGTTTGAAAATTTTAAAACAGACAATATGACCAATATGTCTTTTATGTTTTACAACTGTGCCACAATGTCAAATATAAATTTAAATCACTTTAATACAGAAAAAGTAACTGATATGGAATCTGTGTTTGAAAATTGCCATAATTTGAGTGAATTACACATTGAAAAAATCAATGCAAAATCTGTTTCTTCTACGAGAGCTATGTTTTATAATTGTCACAAACTAAAAAATATAGATTTAAAAAATTTTAAAACTGAAGCACTTGTAAACTCTAATCTAATGTTTATAAATTGCGACAATATAGAATATTTAGATTTAAGTGGATTTAATTTATCTTATAACCCTTATCCTAATGATATGTTTATAGGATGCAAAAAACTAAAAAGAATAAAATTAAGTGATGACCTCGCAGAAAATATAACTAAACTCAACCCTTCAGGTATATGGAAAAATATAAATGACAATTCAATTTTTAATTCAAAATTATATCCACAAAATAGAATATTCTATAAAGGTGAATATGTTAAAATATCTTAAAAATCAAATTTGTCACTAAAGTAATTTGTGAGACTCTCAATGTCAATTCTTACTTGTTCCATACTGTCCCTATCTCTCACTGTTACTTTTTTATCATTGTCACTATCAAAGTCATAAGTTACACAATAAGGTGTCCCTATTTCATCTTGTCTCCTATATCTCTTACCTATGTTCCCTCTGTCGTCAAAATCACACATATATTTTTTTGTAAGTGTTTCATAAATCTTCATTGCTTCGTCACTTAGTTTTTTAGAAAGTGGCAACACTGCTATTTTTATAGGTGCTATATAAGGATGGAATCTCAAAACATTTCTCACATCACCATCTGGCAATGTTTCTTCATCATATGCAGCACAAAGTATAGCAAGAGTTACTCTGTCAGCACCGAGCGATGGCTCTATTACATAAGGAATGTATTTTTCATTTGTCTCATCATCAAAATATGACAAATCTTGTTTTGAATACTCTATGTGCTGTTTTAAATCATAATCAGTCCTGTCTGCTATACCCCACAACTCTCCCCAGCCAAAAGGAAATAAAAATTCTATATCTGTTGTAGCTTTTGAGTAAAAACTAAGTTCTTCCTTGTCGTGGTCTCTATATCTCAACATTTCTTTTTTTACATTTAGTGAATATAAAAAATTCATGCAAAAATCTTTCCAATATTTAAACCATTCAAGGTCTGTCCCTGGTTTACAGAAAAATTCAAGTTCCATCTGTTCAAACTCTCTCGTCCTAAATGTAAAATTACCTGGAGTTATCTCATTTCTAAATGCCTTTCCAACTTGAGCTATGCCAAAAGGTATTTTTTTTCTCGATGTCCTTGCTATGTTTTTAAAATTTACAAATATGCCTTGTGCCGTTTCTGGTCTCAAGTAAACTGTATTTTTTGCATCTTCTGTGACACCTTGAAATGTTTTAAACATAAGATTAAATTGTCTTATCTCTGTAAAATTATGGCTCTTACACTTTGGACATGGAATATTATTATCCCTAATAAATTGTTCCATCTCTTCTTTTTTCCAACCATCTACACTTGATTTTAATTCTATATTATTTTCTGCTGCAAAATCTTCTATCAACTTGTCTGCTCTAAATCTCTCTTTACATTCTTTGCAGTCCATAAGTGGGTCACTAAAACCTTGAAGGTGCCCACTCGCCTGCCAAGTTATAGGATTCATAAGTATAGCACAGTCAATTCCCACATTATATTTTGATTCCTGTATGAATTTTTTTCTCCATGCAGATTTAACATTATTTTTTAATTCAACACCAAGGTTCCCATAGTCCCAAGTATTTGCAAGACCACCATATATCTCAGAACCTGGATATAAAAATCCCCTGCCTTTACATAAGGCTACTATATTATCCATTGTATAAAACTTATTTTCCATATTATCCATATGCTTTTTTACCTTTACCTTTTCCTTTTAATAATAAAATTGCTAAAGTAATAACAACTACTGCAATAATCCCTACTACTATTAAACTAAACAATACACTTTCACTATTTCCATTACTCTTTTCTATTATCTCTTCTTCAATTATTTCTTCTTCTGGTATATATATATCTGCATATGTTTTTATACTGCTAAGGAGCAAAAACATATTAAAAAATAATAAACTTACTTTTTTCATTTTACCCTCCATCTACACAGTTTCAACCCTTATTGCATTGGTATGTGTAGTATTTCCTTTCTTATGCACTCCAAAAGTTAAAACTATCAAATCTCCTTCATCTAACATCTTTTTATTTTTTAAAATCTCAATTGACTTTGATAACATTAAATCTGTATTCTCATCTCTATCTTCAACTTTTATAGGAGTTACACCAAAATATATCATCATTTTTCTCACAACACTGTCATCTCTTGCAAGTGCATAAACAGGAATTTTTGGTTTAAACTTTGATAAAACCCTTGCTGTATTCCCAGTTTCAGTTGGTGCTACTATAGATTTTACCTTAAGTATCTCTGCTGTATAAACTGCCTCTTTACAAATTGTATTTGTGATTGTCTTATCTACTTTTGTTTGAAAAAGTTTTTCTCTCCTGTCATTATAGTCAATATTCTTTTCTGTCATCTCACATATTTTTGACATTATCTCCACTGCTTCTATTGGATGTTTCCCATTTGCAGTCTCCCCACTAAGCATTACAACATCTGTTCCATCATAAATAGCATTTGCAACATCTGTAACTTCTGCTCTCGTAGGTCTTACATTTCTAATCATAGAGTCAAGCATCTGTGTCGCTGTGACAACTATTTTCCCTTTCGCATTGCATTTTTTTATAATCTCTTTCTGCAGCCAAGGAAGTTCTGTAGGGTCAACTTCCACACCTAAGTCACCTCTCGCTATCATTATGCCATCTGCTTCATCTATTATCTCATCAATATTAGACAAGCCTTCATGATTCTCGATTTTTGCAATAATTAGCATTTTTTTATTATGCTCATCTAAAATACTTCTTATTTTTTTTATGCAACTCGCACTTCTAACAAAACTTGCTGCTATTATATCAAAATCTTCTCTTATTCCAAATTTTATGTCCTCTATATCTTTATCTGTCAAGTCTGGTAAATTTATTTTTACATTTGGGACATTTACACCTTTTTTCTCTCCAAGTTCTCCGCCAGATAAAATTTTACATTTTATATTTTTATTTTGGATACTTATTACTTTAAGTTCAATAAGCCCATCATCTATCAAAATATGATTTCCAACTTCTATGTCATCAATCAACTTTTCATAATTTATATATACTTTACTACTATCGCCCAAAATTTCATCAACAGTTAGAATAAACTCTTCTCCATCAACCAAAGTAACTTTTTTGTGGTCAACTAATTCTCCTGTCCTTATTTCTGGCCCCTTCGTGTCAAGGAGTGCAGGTATATTTCTTCCTACTTCTTTCCTTATGTTTTGTAAATTAACTAATCTACCTTTATGCTCCTCATAACTTCCATGCGAAAAATTAAATCTCGCAACATCCATCATTGTAGCAAGTTTTACAAACACATCTCTATTATCACAATTTGGACCTAAAGTGCATATGATTTTTGTCTTTCGCATATTATACCTCTATTATTGGAAGATGATTTACATAATATACATCTTTTTCTCTCTCTACATCTCCTTCGCTAAATATAAATGCCTTTCCAACAATATTCGCTCCAACCTTGCTCATAATTTCATTTATTGCATTGAGCGATGAACCAGTAGATAACACATCATCAAAAATTAAAACTCTTTTATCTTTGAGATAGTTTATACTATGGGTAACATCTAAATACAATGTGCTATTTCCTCTTGTGGTAAATGTTTTTACCTCTGCTTCTATTACTTCCTTAAAGAAATTTCTTTTTTTCTTTCTAAGTATTACTAAATCTTTGTCGTAGTGGTTTGCTATGTATGCTGCCATAGTTACACTTTTACTCTCTGCTGTAACTATTGTATCAAAAGATTCCTTTCCCATATTTTTACTTTCAAGAACTTTTATCATATCTATACAAGCATCATTAGCCATATGTATATTAGAAAGTGCGTCAAATACTGCTATGGCCTCCTTATCCCCTATCTTCATAAGGTCAAAATAATAATCGTGTCCATTAAATACTACTTTATATTTTTCATTTATATCCATCTTCATAACCAATCCTCCCCGTTATAAGCTAAAACATAAAAACGAGCATAAAAACTATATTTTTCACGCTCATTCATATTATACAAACAAAATAAATTATAGTCAATAAATAATTGTTGATAATTTCCTTTGGTAAATTCTTATTTTAAATTCCGTTTTTTAAATAAATATGCATTTTAGTCTAA
>CAMJKC010000126.1 GCA_946406305.1 uncultured Lachnospiraceae bacterium | reverse complement strand
TTCATTATTTACAATTTTATAATTTTTATTAATATGTACATCTTTAGTTGATGATTCATCTTTAAATGGATTTTCTGAATCATCGGAAGTATTTTTATTACTCAAAACATTTTTTTTGTCTTTTTCAAATTTTTTATACAAAGATTTTAAACTATACTGTTTTATTAATGTATAAACCTGAGAATTATATATATTATCAATCTTTAAATCTTCAATATTACAGTCAATAGGAACATCTTTTTTTATTGTAACTAATTTTTTATAAAATAATGCTTCATCATAATTATTTGTGAAAACATCTTTTACAGATTTTTTTGTAATTTTTTCAATATTATTTTTAATATTCTCTATACTTTTGTATTCTGTTATTAAGTTAGTTGCTGTTATTTTGCCTATACCTGGCAAACCTTTTATATTATCTGAAGGATCTCCCATTATTGCTTTTAAATCAATATATTCATCAGGAGTCATATTCAATTCTTTAATAACATCTTTTTTATAGTATTCATATGTATCTGTTTTTCCTTTAGCTGTCTTTATAAGTCTTACTTTAATATTATCTGTAGGAAGTTGTAACATATCTTTATCACCAGAGAGAATTATTGCTTCAATTTTATCATTTGCAAACTTGTAAGAAAGAGTGCCTAAAATATCATCTGCTTCATAGCCATCAACAGAAAAAATTTTAATTTTTGATGCCGTTAAGATATTTTTAACATATGGAATTTGCTCTTTCAACTCATCTGGCATAGACTTTCTGTTACCTTTGTAGTCTTTATATAATTCATGCCTAAAAGTTTTTTTGTTTGCATCAAAAGCAACTGCAATATATTTTGGATTTTCTTCTTCCACGGCTTTGTAAAAAATATTTAAAAAACCTAATACCGCATTTGTATAAATTCCATCATGTGATAATAATGGCAATGCATAAAAACCTCTACAGATTATACTATATGCATCTATCAATAATAATTTATCTCTCATAAATAAATATTCCTCAGTAATATTCCTATTATTATGACTATAAAAAAGTAAAATAGCACACTAATTATTATATATTTAAATTTGCTTTTTTTATAATTGTTATTAATTTCGTATAATTTATTATCAAGACTATTATTTAACATTTGTCTATAATTCATATCTGCAGTCTTATCATAATCGTTATAAATTACATAAAAAATATATTCATCTAATAATACATCATAACAACTTGAACAATTTTTTAAATGATAGTAGAA
Source organism: uncultured Lachnospiraceae bacterium (assembly GCA_946406305.1). Taxonomy (GTDB): domain Bacteria; phylum Bacillota; class Clostridia; order Lachnospirales; family Lachnospiraceae; genus UBA3633. The sequence goes on along the minus strand of CAMJKC010000126.1, from coordinate 3,634 downwards.
TTTTTTAAAATCTACATCATTGATTCTATCATTCAAAAACTCATTTATTTTTTTATTAAAATTTTTACAATTAAATTCCATTGTTTTAAACTTGAAATAATTAAAAAAATATGATATTATATGCATGTTGCCGCTGTGGCGAAATTGGTAAACGCACATGACTCAAAATCATGCGGGAAACCTTGCCGGTTCGAGTCCGGCCAGCGGCATTTTTTTATTTGGTTCCAAAAATTCTATCACCTGCATCTCCAAGGCCTGGCACTATATATCCTTTTTCATTTAATTTTTCATCAACAGTTCCAACATAAATCTGAATGTCAGGATGCATTTCGTGCAATTTATTTATTCCAGTAGGGCATCCAATTATAGATAAGAATTTAATTTTTCTTCCACCTCTTGACTTTACTAAATTAATAGCATCTGTTGCAGAACCTCCAGTGGCAAGCATAGGATCCACAACAAGTATTACTCTCTCTTCAATAGGATTTGGCAATTTACAAAAATATTCATGTGGCATAAGAGTTTCTTCATCACGATACATACCAATATGTCCTATTTTTGCAGAAGGAACTAAGGCAGTAAGTCCAGACACCATTCCAAGACCAGCACGGAGTATAGGCACTATTGCAAGTTTTCTTCCATCAAGCATAGGAGCATTACATTTAACAATAGGAGTTTCAATTTCTACATTTTTTATAGGCAAATCAGAAAGTGCTTCATATCCCATAAGCATTCCAAGTTCTTCTACAATGCTTCTAAATTCATTTGTGCCAGTTCTTTTGTCTCTTAAAATACTTATTTTGTGTTTTATAAGTGGATGGTCAAAAACAAATACATTTTCCGCAAATTTTATCATATTCCCTCCATATTAATTATTTATATTAAATTTAAAAAAAATAATATATTATATTAATTTCTCAAAAACTTTACTTAATTTATCATGTATTACATAATTGATTTTATCTTCATTTGGAACATTTGATAAATTTATCAATATAAGTTTATTTCCATTATAATAATTGATTAAAGAGGCAGCAGGTTGAACAACTAAAGTAGTTCCTGCCACTATTAACACATCTGCTTCAGAAATAAATTTTATGCTACTATTTATAATATTATTATCAAGTTGCTCTTCATATAATACTATATCAGGTCTAATAATTCCTCCGCAAGAACAGTAAGGAACTCCATCTGCCTTTAGTATATCTTCTATTGTATATTTTTTTCCACATTTTATACAATGATTTTTAAATGATGTTCCATGTAATTCATATATATTTTTATTACCTGCCCTATGATGCAAGTCGTCTATATTCTGTGTAATTATGGCTTTTAGTTTTCCTTCCTTCTCAAGTTTATATAGTGCTTGGTGAGTAACATTTGGTTTAGCATTTAGCATTGGCTTCAAACATTTATTTTTATAAAACCTATAAAATTCTTCAACCTTCTTTTCAAAAAATGAATGACTTATAATTGTTTCTGGGGGATACTTATACTCTTGGTTATATAAACCATCAACAGAGCGAAAATCAGGAATTCCAGATTCAGTTGAAACTCCTGCACCACCAAAGAATACTATATTATTAGAATCTCTTATTATTTTTACAATTTCATCAATATTAGAAATCATACACTTTTATACTAATCTATTTCAAATTTTAATATATTTCCTGAGTTTTTATCTATTTTGTATTTATATTCTTTAAAATTAACATAATACTTTGCTTCATATACATATCTATTATCTTCTTTGTCTATTTTGATGATTATATTATCACTATTTATATTTTTAATGTTTCTATTTGTAAGGTCCTTCATTATGATTTCTTTAACTTTATTTAAAGATATATCAGAATTACTTGTATAATTATTTAAAGTTTTTTCATAAAGTGCTTTTTCTTTATTACAACTATACTTTATTATCTCTCCTGTATTTACATCTATTTCAATTTCATATTCATATTTTGTAATATCATCAATAAATTCAAATTCAAATTTTGTATAGTTATACTTTTTTTCAAATTCTTGTTTTTCTTTTACCCATGTTATAGATTTATTTTCTAAAGAAAAAAACTTTAAAGCATTATTTTTTGCTTCATTTAATGTTAAAGGATTAGCAAAAACAATGTTTGTAAACATCATAATAAAAGTTATAATACCAAATAATAATTTTTTCATATTTTTTATCTCCTTATATAATTTAATTATTTAAAAACTTCAAAAGTTCTCTTACTGCAATAACAAAAGTAGTACCTTTAAAGCCATGAATACCATTTTTAATTTTATATAACTTAGAATTCTTTAATATATTACAAGCCTTTTCGGAATAAGAAATAGGGACGATTTCATCTTTATCTCCATGTAAGATTAATACACTTTTATCAAAATTTTTCATTAAATCATATATATCAAAACTCAATGCATCTATTCCGTATTTTCTACTGACTACTGCATCTTGAACTTTAAACTCATTTTCATATTGATCTGCATTATCAAGTCTTATTTTTGATTCATCTCTTATATTATATGCAGGATAAAAAAGTATCATTTTTTTTATATAGTTTTCATTCTTACATCCTACATATGTAGAAACTAATCCACCTTGACTAAGACCCATTAATATAATATTGTTTGTATCTATAAAAATAAGTTTTCTTATTTCATTAAGTATCAATTCTAAATCTGAAGCTTCTGTCAAAACAGACATATCCATTATGCTGCCATCACTTTTTATATCATTTCCTCCACCTATAAAATCAAAAGTGTAAACAGCAAAACCATTGTCAGCTATAATTTTAGCATAAGGTTCAACTCTTTTTGAATTACTATTAAATCCATGCGAAATAATTACTATAGGAATTTTTTTATCATCATGAATACTCGGTAAATATAATTCACCAAATATTTTTTTACCATTATTTATAAAACTTAATTCTGATTTTAAATGCATTATACTACCTCAATATGTATATATTGTATCATTAAATTAGTTTTTAATCAAACTATAATTTTTAAATAAAAAAGCCGATAAAATCATCGGCTAAAATCTTACTTTTAAATTTTACTCTATGCTCTTAAGTGTAGGGAATATTTTACTCAATATTTCAAAAAGTTTCATATTGTTTTAGTCCTTTATTTTTCAATACATTTAATATTTATTACTTGTCATATTATAACATATTTTAGCATAATTTTTAAGTATTTGAGTGTAAATCGAGTGTAAGCTAGTTGTAATTAAGCAACGATTTTTGTTTTGATAAAATCATCAAATTCAATGCCAATTACAATCTCTTTTAAATCACTATTTTTATTAAACACATTAAAGTCATTCTCATCCAATTTTACAAAAGCATCTTTTTCATTAAAGAATATATCTAAAGCTTGTAAAATAGTTGATTTACCGACATCATTTTTACCAATAAAAACAGTAAAGTCATTGAAATCAATCTCTGTTTTAGACTTATACCCTCTAAAATTTGTAATTTCTACTTTTCTTATTTTCATTTAAACTCCAACTAATTTCTTTAATTATATCACAAACTACATATTTTATATATATTTTTTTAAGAAAATTATTAATGGTAAATTCTTATTTTAAATTCCGTTTTTAATTTAAATATGCATTTTAGTTTAA
>CAMJKC010000125.1 GCA_946406305.1 uncultured Lachnospiraceae bacterium | reverse complement strand
AGCACTGCGAGCCCACATTGAGCAGTCAGCCGTAGGGGCGAGCACTGCGAGCCCACATTGAGCAGTTAGCCGTAGGGGCGATCACTGCGAGCCCATTTATAAAAAATATATTAAAACGGAGGTTTTAAATGTTAAAAAAAGTAAAAGATAGTATTATTTTAGCATCAATGTTTATTACAGTTTATGGGACAAAAGTTCTTGCAGCAACAACACCAAGTGAAGATGAAGTGAATGAAATAGCAAGTAAAGGAATTAAGTTATTTTTTGGAGCACTTGCAGGGTTTGCAATTATTATGGGTGGAATAGAATTTTATGGAGCATTTATGGCACATAGGGAGAATGTAGACCAAGGAGGATTTGGTGGTGCACAAGATAAAGTTCAAAAGAAAATCATTGCAGGAATTATGTGTCTTATAGCAGCTGCTATAACATTTATTGTAATGAGATGGACTCAAAGTCTATTTGATTTAGCATAAGTTTTATATGGTAAAGAAAATGGCACAGTTAATGAGTGTTAAGAAAATAACAAAAGTAATGTTACTTATCTTTACTTGTTTTCTTGTGTCATTTTTTAATTGTAAAAAACATTATGCTGCTCCTGCTACACCGTCAAATTTAACAAATGAATTAACGCAAACTGAGGTGGAAGAAATACAGGAGTTTCAAGATTTATCTGATATGGTAGGACAAATATTTGAGATAAATACAGAGATGGGGACAGAAGATTTATCGGACCCTATAAAACTTATGTTAAGTTTAGTGAGTAGAATACTTGTGTATTGGGATGAAAGTTTTGTTAGAAGCACATTATACCACTTGCTTGTAGGGTTAGCACTCATATTTTTAGCAGCGAACTTTAGTATTAAAGTGTATGAAGAATCATCCGCAGGCATTGATTTAAAAATAAATAGTAATTTGATGATAAAAAAATATGTGCAGTTTATATTTGCGATTCTTATGATTTATAACTTAAAAAGTATAGTATATTTTATACTTGGATTTTTTAGATTTGTGTTAAACATTTGTATTAATGTAACAGATGCAAATTTTATAGGGACTCCAGAGAATATAGATGTCATAAACCCTAAGAGAGTGGCTTATGAGATACTGAAGCAGCATAATATAATTAAGCAAAACACTTTACTTGATGATGTGATAGTGAGAAGTAAAGAGTCATCTTTAAGGGCACAATATATGATGCCGTGGGTCTTTTCTTGGATTAGTAAGTTGGCACTTGTTGTAGTCATATTTATAAATAGTATAAAACTATTTGTTTATTCTGCATTTTATGTAGTGTCGGTGGGTGATTTTTTTGGAGACATAAAGAGGTCAAAGTTTATTGAATATACAAAGTTTTTAATTTCACTCGTATTAGAAGAAGCAGTGATAGTAGTTATATTATATTTATCAAATCTTCTTCTCAATCCATATCTTAAAGATTTATTAAGAGATGGTGTTAATAATAATGGGTTATCATTTTTAACACTTGCAATGATATATACAGGGGTTAGTATGAGTAAAGTATTTGTCATAATAGGAAGTAGTCAAGTAGCTAAAAAGATAGTAGGGGTAGCATAGTGTAGGGGCGAACATAAAATTAATCAGTAGGGGCGAAGCAGTGCGAGCCCAAATATAATTAATAAGAAAAATGGATAAAAAATTTAACGGACAAATAAATATAAGTAGAGATTTAAGAAAGAATAAGCAAGTGGTCATAGGTAAATATGATATAACCGATATTATATTTTTAGGACTTGGGTTTTCAGTTGCAATTATAGTTTCATATATATTAGGTTTTTCTTCAGTAAAAGTAGTTGATGAATTTAGTGCAATTTTAATATCAATATTTCCAATGCTTATAGTAATAAGTTTAGGATTTAAGAGGACAGCAGGTATTAGACAATTTAACTATATAAGGATGAAACAACTTGATAAGAAATCAAGAGTTAGATTTAATGGACAATTTGACAAAACTCAAAAAAGAGATAAGTTTATAGTAGGATTTTTTGTTGATAGGAAGTATGTGAATAAATATATAAATAAATTTTTATCATATGACAATATTTCGTTACTTCAAGTTAGATATGTAAAAGATACAGAAACTAATAGAAACAATATATATTTCTTGTTAGATTTAAGATATGAAAAGAGTGAAGATATATTCATTGATTTAATAGAAAAGTTTAGTTTTAATAAAGAACTTATTGGGCTCTCATATGAAGACTTAAATAAATTACAAAAAGATATGGATTTAAGATTTGAAAATAAAAAGAAAACAGTAAACAATAGTTTTATAAAGAAAATATTTAGTAAAAATGAAGAAAAAGTATTAACAACAGATAAAAAAGATAGAGAAGATAAATATAAAAATAAAAAATATAAAATTTATATGTTAAACATTTATGACATTAAGATTTATAAAAAATTCATAAATACAGTAAATAGATACTCAGATGTCATATGTTATTTTAAGAGAGATGGGAAATCAAAATATGTAAATACTTTTTTAATTATAGAAGATGAGATTAAGAGAAATAAAAAAATTACCAAAATAGAAAAGGTAGAAGAAATTTGTATGGAGTATGGAGTTGTTGTTGATAGATTAACAAATGGACAAGTGGCAGGGAAGAGAGCTGTGTCATATTTTATGACAAATCCATTCAACAATTATAGAATTTATAAATAACTATTTACTTTAAAATTTACAGAATTTTCATAAAAACTGGTCTAAAAAATAATATTATACATTATTATGATAAGGGATAAGGGGAAATGAAAGAAACAGAGTTTTTTAGAGAGTTAAATAAAAAACCTAAATACACAATACTTGATAGTATTCTTATTAATGATGTAACTGATGATAACATCATAGTGTCTATAAACAATAGATTCGTGAAGATTTTCAAGTTTATAGATATAAATTTTGTTTTGCAAGAAATGAATAGAAAAAGAGAAATACTTGACCAGTATAAAAGAATATTAAATGTCATAGACAACAATGTGGGATTATCAATAATTTTAAGAAATAGAAGAATAGATTTATCAAAAAATATTCTATTTGATGTTGATGATCCTGTAGGGACAAACAAAACAATTGCAAGTGCAAACAAAACTACCGTAGTGGCGAAGAATTGCGAACCCGAAACCGTAGGGGCGAAGCACTGCGAACCCGAAACCGTAGGGGCGAAGCACTGCGAGCCCGTTAACAAACCATTTGATGATTTAAAGAAAGCTGCAAATGAAACTATAAAAAATAATTTAGATAAAAATGATAATACATATGTAGTAGATAAGTATTTTGTATTTGAGATAGAAGCGAAAGATTTAGATACAGCAAGACATAGTTTTGAGATGATAGAACACATGTTTAATGCAGAAATAGAACATTTGGAAGGTGCTAAGTTATATGAAATTAAGAGAGATAACATATATAAATTTTTAAGTATATTTTATAACAAAAATGAAAGAGAAAATAATCCTAACTTCAAAAAGTTAATGAATGAAGATACAAGAAGAAAACTTGGGATAACAGTTAAAGAACTAATTAGACCCACAAATTTCATAGTCAATGACAGAGAAATGCTTGTTTCAAATACACTTTATAGAAATTTTTATTTTTATAATAATTATAAAGTAGTAGATGTTGGTGCAATAAACAATATAATACACAATGATTTTGAAGTAGTAGCTTGTATAAAAATAAGAAAACTACAACTTCAAGATGCTATAAGGGAAGCAGAATTAGAACTTGGTAATGCAGATGGAGAGATTTATAGGATAGAAACAGAACTTGCTAAACAAGGCTTAAGTAAAGATTTGCTGCCAAGAAATGCAGTGCAGAGAAAAGAAGAAGCAGTATATATAAATGATTCATTGAAAAAAAGAGATGAAAATTTATTTGATATAAGCATGTATATGCTGACAATGGCAGATGATAAGAAAACTTTAGAAGAACATTCATATAAACTTATAAAAAAGTGTGCTATAAATGGATTAAATATAAAAGTAGCTGACAAGATGCAAGAGAATGTATTTAACTCTATTATGCCTTGTGGAGTAAATCAAACACCATACATTAGAACTTTTGATACTGAATCACTTTGTGGGTTAAATATATTTTATGCTGCTGATTGCATATTAAAAGATGGAGATTATTATGGCGTAAATAAACTTACTGGGAATCCAATAATTTATGACATAATGAGCGGAGATAATTATAATAGTTTGATACTTGGAATGAGTGGTAAAGGAAAAGGTTATAAGGCGAAAGAAACAACTCTTTACAGGGTTTTAAGTGGGAAGAATAGGTCAACAATAATCATAGATAATGAAAACGAATATACAAAACTTACAGAAACTCTTGGTGGAGAGAATATAGAGATAACAGGAGGTGGCAAATCACATATAAATCTTTTTGACATAGACTTGTCTTATGGAGATAACAGTATATCCGACAAAGAAGATTTTATATTGTCAGTTTGTAGTGAGATGTTACATAAACCAATAACAAGTGGTCAAAGGACTACTATCTCTAATGCAGTATCAATGGTTTATGAGAAGTGGCAGAAGACTAATGATAAAAATGACATACCAACAATAGAAGATTTTGTGAAAGCATTAAGATATATCATAAATGAAGAAACTGTAGGGGTGAATCAGAATAATGTAGGGGCGAATCGGAATAGTGTAGGGGCGAATCGGAATAATGTAGGGGCGAAGCAGAATAATGTAGGGGTGAAGCATTGCGAGCCCGAAACTGTAGGGGTGAAGCATTGCGAGCCCGAATCTGTAGGGGTGAAGCATTGCGAGCCCGAATCTGTAGGGGTGAAGCATTGTGAGCCCGAAACTGTAGGGGTGAAGCATTGCGAGCCCGAATCTGTAGGGGTGAAGC
>CAMJKC010000124.1 GCA_946406305.1 uncultured Lachnospiraceae bacterium | reverse complement strand
TTATACCAGATAATATATTATTAATTTTTTTTTCATTATTCTCTAATTTTTTGTAATTATCAAATTCAGTATAGATATCTTTAGTAGATACTCTAATATTTGGAGTTTCTATTTTTATATTTAATTTAAAATTAAAATAAGGCAAAGGTGTTAATATTTCACCTCTACCTTCACATAAGCAAGGAACATCACTTGAAAAAAAAGCTATATCAGAACCATATAAATTTGATATATTAATTAAATCATTTTTTGATAGTTTTAATTTATATTTATTATTTAAAAAATCAATAGTAGTAAAAAAATTTGAGGAACCTCCTCCAAGTCCTGCAGAAACTGGTATTCTTTTTATTATATACAATTTTATATCGTCTTTAATATTAAAGTTATTTTTAAAATATAGAATTGCCTTATAGCATAAATTATTTTCATCTGTTGGAAGATATTTTTTATTAGTAGTTATAGTAATACTATCCCTTGGATTATCAGATGACTGTTTATTAACAAAAAAAATTAAAGTATCATGTAAATCAATTTTTTGCATAATACTTTTAATTTCATGATATCCATCATCTCTCTTTTTTAATACATCAAGAAATAAATTAATTTTTGCATATGAATTAATTATGTGTATCATTTTATAATTTAAAACTACTCTTTAAATCGACAATTCTATTAAAAACTAATAAATCATTTGTTGATTCTTTATAATCAACATTAAAATATCCATTTCGCATAAATTGAAATTTATCATTTGCTTTTGATAGAGATAATTCTTTTTCTATAAATCCATTTTTTATTACTAATGAATTCTTGTTATAATTTACAGTTCCATCTTCATTTAATTTACCTTTTTCTTCATCAACAAGATTATTGAAAATTTTAAACTTCGCTTGATGGGCTGTCTTGGCATCAACAAAGTGAATAGTACCTTTTACCTTTCTATCAACTTGCCTACCATCTTGTTTTGTATTTTCATCATAAGTTGCATATACAGTCGTAACATTACCATTATTATCAGTTTCATATCTTGTGGCTTTAACATAATATGCTCCCATAAGCCTTACTTCATTTCCAATAAATAATCTATAATATTTATTTGGAGGGTCAATTGAAAAATCATCTCTTTCAATATAAAGTTCATTTGAAAAAGTAAATTTATGTGTTCCAAGTTCTAAATTTTCTACATTATAAGGCAATTCAAGAACTTCAGTTTTATCTTTAGGATAATTTTCAATTACAAGTTTTATTGGATCTAAAATCGCCATCATTCTTTTTGTTTTTAATTTTAAATCTTCTCTTATACAATACTCAAGCAACTCATAATCAGAAGATGAATTTGCTTTTGATATACCAGAAAGCTCAATAAAATTTTTTATAGCTTCTTTTGTATATCCTCTTCTTCTCAATGCAGCAATAGTTACAAGTCTTGGATCATCCCAACCATCAACAATGCCTTTATCAACTAACTGTTTTATATATCTTTTACCAGTTATAACATTTGTTAAATATAATTTTGCAAATTCAATCTGTCTTGGTGGTTTTTTAAATTCACAATTGTTTACTACCCATTCATAAAATGGTCTGTGGTCTTCAAATTCTAATGTGCAAAGTGAATGAGATATACCTTCAATTGCATCTTCAAGTGGATGTGCAAAATCATACATTGGGTATATACACCATTTATCACCTGTGTTATGATGTTTTAAATGTGCAATTCTATATATAACAGGATCTCTCATATTTAAATTAGGAGATTTCATATCAATCTTTGCCCTTAAAGTTTTTTCACCATCTTTATACTTTCCATCTTTCATTTCATAAAACAACTTTAAATTTTCTTCTATAGTTCTATTACGATATGGGCTATCAGTTCCTACATTGTTATAATCACCTCTATATTTTTTTACTTCATCTATAGATAAATCACATACATATGCAAGACCTTTATTTATTAAAAGTATTGCATAATCAAACATTTTATCAAAGTAATTAGAGGCATATAAAACCTTTTTCCCATAATCTACACCAAGCCAGTTTACATCTTCAATGATAGAATTAACATATTCATTTTTTTCTTTTAACGGATTGGTGTCATCAAGTCTCAAATTAAAATGTCCACCATATTTTTTTGCAATACTATAATTATAAATTATACTTTTTGCATGTCCTATATGAAGATACCCATTTGGCTCTGGGGGAAATCGTGTAACAATCTCATCATATTTTTTTTCTTGTAAATCTTTTTCAATTTCTTGTTCAATAAAATTTTTTGAAATATTATTTTCCATACTTTCTCCTAACTATATAATAATAGCATAAAATTAAATAAAAGTATATTGAAAAATTTTATTATTTAAACTATAATATTAAAAAGGAGTAAAATATGAAGATTAATAAAAAATTTGTTATTATTGCTATTTTTATTTGCTTTTTTGTTGTTTTAGCTCTTATTATTTTTAATAGAACTTCAATTAGCCATTTTTTTATAAGACAAAATTTATTTAATGGTGAAATTGAACAAAGAAATATAAAACCAGTAAATAACCCTTCTGAAATAAACGATACACTTGATATATTATTAGAAGGAATTGATACAGTTGCTGCTCCTGTATATAATATTGAAGATGAAAACATAGCGAGAGCAGACTATGTTATTGATAAAATGCAATATACTCTTAGAGCATCTTCTGATTCATCAAAATCATTGTCTAATCTTGAGCATAATTGGGGAAGCCCTATTTTAATGGTTTGTAAATGTGATGATGGTGCAGAAGTTGATGTTGATGCACAAGTTGCACTTGATGATTATAATGTTATGAAGGCTGATTGGTATGACAATGATTTATACTATTCAATGACCACTAAAAATTTAACTTCAAGAGAAGAATTCTTACAAGAAGTTAATAGGATAGTATTATCAAACCATATAACTTTCTATTAAGTATAAAATGAAAAATATCGTTGCAATAGTCGGAAGACCAAATGTCGGCAAATCAAGTTTATTTAATTATATTGCTGGCAGTAAAATTTCAATAGTAAATGATACACCTGGTGTAACAAGAGATAGAATATATGCACATTGCGAATGGCTATCACATAATTTTATTCTAATTGATACAGGTGGAATTGAAGTTGATACAAATGATAAATTACTAAAACAAATTAAACTTCAATCAAATATTGCTATATTAGAAGCAAGTATTATACTTATGGTCGTTGATGGTAAAACTGGACTTACAGACATTGATAAAGATATTGCTAACATGTTAAGAAAATCAAACAAGAATATAATTTTAGTTATAAATAAAATTGATAATTTTAATAAACAACAAAATGATATATATGAATTTTATGAATTAGGATTTACTGATATTTTTCCTGTATCATCTATAAATAGGCAAGGAATTGGAAATTTACTTGATAGAATTGTTTCATTTTTTAATGACGACAGTGAGATAGAAGAGGATATGTCAAATATTAAAGTATCTATAATCGGTAAACCTAATGCAGGAAAAAGTTCACTTTTTAATAAAATAGTAGGTCATAATAGGTCTTTAGTATCAAATATTGCAGGAACAACAAGAGATGCAATAGATACAGAAATAGTAAAAAATAATATAAAATATAATTTTATTGATACTGCAGGAATAAGAAAAAAATCTCAAATATATGACAAGATTGAATTATATAGCTATTTTAGAACTGAAATATCTATAGATAGATCTAATATAGTTTTATTGATTATTGATGCCACAATTGGAGTTACAAGTTTTGATGCCACAATAATTGGAATGGCACATGATAAAGGAAAAGGGATGCTAATTATTGTAAACAAATGGGATTTAATAGAAAAAGATGACAAAACAATTAACTCATTTACAAAAAAAATAAGAGAACAAATATCATATATACCTTATGTAGAAATAGTTTTTATATCAGCACTTACAGGACAAAGAGTCGAAAAAATATTTACTTACATTAATAAAATTTATGAAAATCAAAATAAAAATATCTCTACTGGTATTTTAAATGAAATAATTACAGAAGCTACATCTCTTCAAGATACCCCACAAGATAAAGGTAAAAAATTAAAAATTTTTTATTCAACACAAGTTGGAAATGTTCCTCCAACCTTTGCAATCTATGTTAATGATGCCAATTTGTTTCATTTTTCATACCAAAGATATATTGAAAATAAAATAAGAGAAACAATTGATTTCACAGGAACTCCTATAAAAATATTAATTAGAGAAAGGCATTAATATGGTTGATACTATAGAAATCATTAAACTTATTATAATTGGATACTTATTTGGTTCTATACCAGTAGGGTATATTTATTCAAAACTTCACGGTGTTGACATTTTAAATTTTGGTTCTAAAAATCCAGGTAGTACAAATGTTGGTAGAGCATTAGGAAAAAAACATGGAAGAATAGTTTTCTTCTTGGATGCACTTAAAATAGCTATACCTCTAATAATATATATATATTACAAAGAAGAAAAATTTCTTCGCTTCGTAAGTGTTAGGGAATTCGTAGATTTTCAATCTGTCAGGTTTCAATCTATCATGAATGAACATATTTTACAAATGAATTTATATAAAATATATTTTGGACTTGGTGGTATTATTGGACATAATTTCCCAATTTTTCTTAAATTTAAAGGTGGAAAGGGTATAACTTGCACAATGGCAACAATATTCATTTTTTGTATTCCTTATTCACTCATTTTGTTTTTAATATATAAAATAGTATCAAAAATAACCAAAATAGTATCTATAGGTTCTTTAGTTGCACTAACTTCTCTTTTTGTATCAAGTGTTATATTAACAATATTATATATATATCCATTTAATTTTTACAAATCTTATTTAGTTTTACCAGGAATTTTAATTATGTGGGTTTTA
>CAMJKC010000123.1 GCA_946406305.1 uncultured Lachnospiraceae bacterium | reverse complement strand
TTTACAAATTCCTTATTATCCATTTTCAATTCTCCTCATAAATTACTATTTATCTACCATCATATTTAGTGCTATTAAGTGTAGCAACCGTTGTCATTAGTAAGTGAGCCGTGTTTTCAGAGTAAAATAAATAAACCATTACGATTTGATACGATTTATTTTTTTTGATACGAATTGATACGATATTGATACGAAATGATTTATCTAAAAGTTCCATTGGGAACTTTTTTATTCGCACAAGCATCAAAAAATTAAAATTTGAAAATATTTTTTTATACTTTTATAAAATGTAAGAATAAAAAGACTTAAATTCAATCGTTTTTTTTAATAAGTATCGGACATTATCTCCGTTGCTTTATTGCTATAACCATTATAACCTTTTTCTTCCAAATAGCTTTTTATTTGCTTAGCAATATCTGATTTTTTTTCATCTTTTATATAAACACCATAATACAAACCATCATTTTTATTTGCTTCTACACATATACTCAGCTTACAATTAAACTTCGTATCATTTTCATTTAATACAATGCCAAATCCAGGAACTTCTAAACCTATATTCTCGCCATTACATAGTTTATTAATTCTATCATTATAATCATTACTACCATTCTCATTATATGCATCATCCTATTATTGACTTTATTATATATCTAAATATATTTAATCAATTATTCTAAAAACATTAATTAACAACTATTTTATCAAAAATGCTGTATAAAATGGCAAAGTTAAAATGCCATTTGAATCACCTATATTGTAGTCGCCAACTTTCAATGCACTTTTTACATCATACTTTTCCTTATAATTTAATACAGTCCTTAAACTTTTTGAATTGCCAGTTTTTGCTTTAACTTCAATCAGTGTCAGAACTTTATTTAATTTCATTATAAAATCTATCTCTAAGCCTGATTCATTTTGAAAGTAATACAAATCTTTATCATTTTTAATTAAAAAATCTGCAAATAAGTTTTCATACACTGCTCCTTTATATATCCCAAGATTTCCTTCTAATATATCAATATAAGAATCTTCATCTAACATTCCAATCAAAAGCCCTATATCTGAAATATACACTTTAAACTTATCTATATTTTTATTTGCACTAAGTGGTAACTCTAAACAATTTAAATTATAACATCTTTTTATTATTCCATAATTCTCAAGCCATTCCAGTACACCTATATAATCTTTTTTTGTTCCCTTTTTTTTCAATAACGAATATTGGAATTTTTTATTTATTTTTGCCAACTGATTCGGTATCGACTCAAAACATTCTGTTAATTTAGATTTATCACTTTTTTCTGCATATTTAACCATATCTTCTTTGAAAGAATTAATAATTTCTTTTTTTAGTTTTACAATTTCATTTATATTATTTGTATTAATAAACTTGTCTACAACTTCAGGCATGCCACCAACTGCTATATACTGCAACAACAATTCTTTCATTTTAAAATGTATTGCTTCACTAATTTTTTCATGACAATCAACACATCTCTTGATTTCATTTACGACACTCTCATTTATTCCTTTTGCCCACAAAAACTCTTCAAAATCTAAAGGATACATTTTTATATCTTCTTCATATCCAACTGGAATGGATAGATTATCATCTTTATATCCTTTTATACCAAGTAGAGACCCTGTGGCTATCACATCATACCTACCATCTATTTTAAAAAACTTTAATGATGTTCTTGCTTTAGGACATTCTTGTATTTCATCAAGTATAATTACAGTATCATTATCAATAAATTCAATTTCTTTTAGATAAATTGACATTTGTATTTTAATATCATCTATCTCTAAACTATGCTCAAATATTTTATTATATTGATCATTTTTTTGAAAATTAATATAAATAACACTTTTATAATTTTCTTCTGCAAATTTTTTCACTGAAAAAGTTTTACCACATTGTCTTATTCCCCTAACAAGTAATGGTTTTCGGTTTTTATTATTCTTCCATTTTAATAACTGATTTTCTATTTTTCGTTTTAACATCAAATACCCTTTCTTGCATATATTATATCACTCTCTTCAGACTTTTTCAATGGAGTTTTTATATTTTTCCAGACTTTTCCTACCGACTTTTTAGATGAATTGGGGACTTTTCATACCTACTTTTTGGACAAATTTGCGACTTTTCCTACCGACTTTTTAAACAAGTATCTATATTCAAAATCTTTAATTTAAATTTATAAATATGTCTGTGGGCATATATAATACTGGTGATAATATGCATCTTCAGGATTATTATAACAACGATAGAATTAATAAAAAAAGAAAAGGATTGAGTCCTATAGAATATAGACAACAATACTTTTCTTTAATAAACAAATAATAACTTTTGCCTAAATTTATGGTTTAACTATAAACTTACATCATACCCATTCCGCCCATACCACCTTGTGGCATTGCTGGTTCTTTCTCTTTTATATTTGCAAGTACAGATTCTGTTGTGAGAAGTGATGAACCTATTGAAGAAGCATTTTGCAATGCTGATCTTGTTACCTTCGCTGGGTCAAGTATTCCTGCTTTTACCATATCAACATACTCTTCTTTATATGCATCAAATCCCATTCCCTCTTTCTCATTTTTTACTTTCTCAACTATAACTGAGCCATCAAGACCAGCATTATTTGCTATTGTCCTAAGTGGTGCCTCCAAAGCTTTAAGTATTATGCTTGCTCCTGTTTTTTCATCACCATCTAATTTATCAACAACTTTTGCAACCTCTGACATCGCATGTATATATGTAGCACCACCACCTGCAACTATGCCTTCTTCAACTGCTGCACGAGTTGCATTAAGTGCATCTTCCATACGAAGTTTAGCTTCTTTCATCTCTGTCTCTGTTGTAGCTCCAACTTTTATAACAGCTACACCACCAGCGAGTTTTGCCAATCTCTCTTGAAGTTTTTCTTTATCAAAATCTGAAGTAGTATTTGATATCTGTGCTCTTATTTGTCCTATCCTATCCTTTATTACTTGCTTATCTCCTAAGCCATCTACTATTATTGTATCATCTTTTGTAATCTTAACTGACTTTGAACGACCACACATATCTATATTAGCATTTTTTAACTCAATTCCTACTTCATCTGATATAACTTGTCCACCTGTAAGAACTGCTATGTCTTGCAACATCTCTTTTCTTCTATCTCCATAACCTGGTGCTTTTACTGCACACACATTTAAGATTCCTCTAATTCTATTTAATATAAGTGTAGTAAGTGCTTCTCCTTCTATATCTTCTGCAATTATAAGCAATCTTTCACTTTTTGTTTGCTCAAGAACTGGAAGTATATCTTGGATATTAGATATTTTTTTATCTGTTATGAGTATATATGGGTTATCAAGATTACATTCAAGTTTTTCCATATCAGTACACATATATGGACTTATATAACCTCTATCAAATTTCATACCTTGAACTAATTCAAGTTCTGTCTTCATAGTTTTTGATTCTTCTATAGTTATGACACCATCTTTTGTAACTTTTTCCATAGCATCAGCAACCATATTTCCAACTTCATCATCACCAGCAGAAATAGCAGCTACTCTTGCTATTTGCTCTTTACCTGATATTGGAGTAGATTGTTTTTTTATTGAATCAACTGCTACATCTACTGCCTTCTTAATACCTTTTCTAAGTATAATAGGATTTGCACCTGCAGCCAAATTTTTCATTCCTTCTGAAATAATAGCACCTGCGAGAACAGTAGCAGTAGTAGTTCCATCACCTGCCACATCATTTGTTTTGCTTGCTACTTCTCTAACTAATTGAGCCCCCATATTTTCAAATTCATCTTGAAGTTCAATTTCTTTTGCTATAGATACTCCATCATTTATGATTTGTGGTGAACCATAAGACCTATCTATTACAACATTTCTCCCTTTTGGTCCTAAAGTTATTCCAACTGCTTTTACAACTTGGTCAACACCTTTTTTTAAAGCTTCTCTTGCTTCTACACCATATTTTATTTCTTTTGCCATATTTTGCCTCCTTATTCTACTATAGCGAGTATATCACTCTGCTTAAGTATTACATATTTTTCTTTATCAATTTCTACTTCGGTTCCTGAATATTTTGAGTATATTACATTTTGTCCAACACTCACTTCCATTTTTATTTCTTTGCCGTCAACATTTCCACCTGGACCTACTGCAACTATACTTCCCTGCATAGGAACTTCTTTATCTCCACCTGGTAAAACTATACCAGAAGCAGTTGTCTCTTCTTGTTTCTTTTGTGTTATGACAACCTTATCAAACAATGGTTTTAACTTCATAAAATATCCTCCTAAATATTTATAATAAATCTCAACTACTTTTTTAGTTTCATCAATTATATCACAAAGTGTTAGCACTGTCAAGTGTTGAGTGCTAATTTTTTTAATTTTCTACAGTAAATATATATTGCTCATTTATCATATTTTCTCTTGCTTCTGATAGGTCTAATACCCCTTTTAGGCTTTTTATTTGCTCATACATATTGCTAAGAGTAGTGAATTTATATTCCATATTTTTATTATCCCCAAGTTTTACCTCAACGCTTCCAAGTTTTAAAACTATATTATCAATGGCGTTAAAGAAAACAGCTTCAACAGGCAATTTACACCTGCTTATGTTATTTGATATATTAAGTATTGTATTAAATACTGTTTTATTAGTAATACCAATTTTTTGCCCTATAACAATACTATTAAAATTTATACCTATATACTCTGGAACTCCTGGCTTTTTTTCTTGTGTCGCTACCATCACATATCCATCTTTATCAAAATAAAAATTTGATGACATATATCTTATATATCCCACTTCTTTATTTTCATATACTACTATTTGCAAATTTGTTGGATACTCATATGAAATTTCATAACTCTCTATGTGATTAATTCTTTTGTGTTTATATATTTTATCCTTTATCAAAATTTTTAGTAATTTATCTTCACCGTCAAAC
>CAMJKC010000122.1 GCA_946406305.1 uncultured Lachnospiraceae bacterium | reverse complement strand
AAATAATAGCCATAAACATAAACGCAACTTATGATGAAGTAGAAAGGCTTTTTAAACAAGAGACATATACAAGAGTGCCTGTATACGAAGAGAGCCTTGACAATGTAGTTGGAATTATCAACTTAAAAGATTTCTTTTTATACTCTAAAGAAAAGTCAAAGTTTAAGATAAAAGATATAAAGAGAGAGGCTTTTTCTCTATACGAAAATAAAAAAGTAATGGATACTTTAACAGAAATGCAAAAAACTTCAAATAACCTCGCCATAGTCCTTGATGAATATGGAGTGACAGTAGGTATGATAACGATGGAAGATATACTTGAAGAGATAGTTGGAGACATAAAGGACGAATTTGACGATGAAGAAAAAGAAGAGATAAAAAAAATAAATGACAGAGAGTATATAATAGAGGGTGCAGTAAAGATAGATGATATAAATGAAAAATTAGGAACGGATATAGAAAGTGAAATGTTTGACTCTATAGGCGGAATAATAATTAGCAGCGAGGGAAATGTCCCAGAAAAAGGTCAAGAAGTAGATTATGG
The DNA here is from genome assembly GCA_946406305.1 of uncultured Lachnospiraceae bacterium. Taxonomy (GTDB): domain Bacteria; phylum Bacillota; class Clostridia; order Lachnospirales; family Lachnospiraceae; genus UBA3633. Next base: position 4,426 of record CAMJKC010000122.1, on the reverse strand, counting down.
TAAGTATCACTTAAAAGTAGAAGAAATGGACAATAATAGGGTAAAGAAAGTTAGACTTTTTCTCCCAGAAGAGGTTGAAAAAAGTGAATCTTAATGATATAATAAATACTCGAATTTTGTAAAAATATTATTTTGTAGGGGCGAGCATTGCGAGCCCATTTGCTAAAAAAATAGTAATTGTTTTATTTAAGGAGAATAAAAAGAGAAATGAAGAGATTGAGAGCAGGAATTATTAAATTATTAGTAGCTTTATTATTTATAGCAGGAGCATTGTATGTAGGATATATATCAATGCCAGAAATAAAATTAGGTCTTGATTTGGCAGGTGGAGTTTCTATAACATATCAATCTGCAACTCCTGACCCAACACCAGAGCAGATGAGTGACTCTGTTTATAAATTGCAATTAAAAGCACAAGATTATTCAACAGAGGCGGAAGTATATCAAGAGGGTAGTGACAAAATAGTTATTGATATACCTGGTGTAAATGATGCAAATACGATTTTGGAAGAGCTTGGAGAGCCTGGTAATTTGTATTTTGTTGAGGGAGATTTAACTTTCCCAGAGATAATATCATCTCCAAGTGAAGCAGGTGTTGCAAGTGGTTCAAATGCTACTGCAACTAATTCAAATGCAGATGTAAGCAGTATACTTGGTGACAATGTTACTGTTGAAGGTGCAAATGTAATAAGAAATGCTGATGGTTCAATAACTATAGGTGGAGAGGCAAGTGAAGGTGGCACAGTTATTCAATCAGCAAACAATAATGTTGAATATGATTACAATGCTATGCCAACTTATGATGAAGAGCAAATAGTTTTAACAGGGGAAGATGTCGTATCTGCAAGAGGAAATATGTATAACGACAACATGGGGCAAACTGTCTATGCTGTAGATTTAGTATTTTCTGAAGAAGGGACAGAAAAATTTGCACAAGCAACTGCAGATAATTTAGGGCAAGTAATTTATATATTATATAATGGACGAGTAGTTTCAGCGCCAACAGTTCAAACAGAAATTACTGATGGCCGTGCACAGATAACAGGAATGACTAATCTTGAAGAAGCAGAGAGACTTGCATCTACAATTCGTATAGGTGCACTTCAAATAGAGTTAAGAGAACTTAGGTCAAACGTCGTAGGAGCAAAACTTGGAGAAGAAGCAATATCTACATCTTTATATGCAGGTGCTATAGGTCTCATAATAGTTTGTGTATTTATGGTAGTTGTATATTTGATACCAGGTCTTGCTGCAGCTCTTGCACTTATCTTATATGTAGGACTTATATTATTTTTACTTATGGCATTTTCAACGACACTTACACTTCCTGGTATAGCAGGTATTATACTTTCAATAGGTATGGCTGTTGATGCAAATGTCATTATATTTACTCGTATAAAAGAGGAAATAGGTGCAGGAAGAGGAACAAGAGTAGCAGTAAAAGAAGGTTTTAATAGAGCATTATCAGCAATTTTAGATGGAAATATTACAACTCTTATTGCAGCAGGTGTTTTGTTTGTAAAAGGCACAGGAAGTATTATAGGCTTTGCAGCAACTCTTGCTATTGGTATAGGTTTATCTCTATTTACTGCATTGTTCGTAACAAGATTTTTACTCAATACATTTTTAGACCTTGGAATAACAAATGAAAAATTATATGGTAGCAAAAAAGATGAAAAGATATTTAATTTTATAAAATATAGAAAGATATTCTATGCAATATCTATAATAGTAATTCTTGTGGGAGTCATCACAATAGGTATCAATGTAAGTAAAGGAAAAGATGCATTTAATTATGGACTTGATTTTCAAGGTGGATCATCTACAAGCATAGTATTTAATGAAGAATTATCAAGAGAAGAGATAGATAGAGAGATAGTTCCTTTATTTGAAGAAGTGACAGGAGATTATAATACCCAGTTTACAAAGACTCAAGGTTCAAATGAAGTTATCATAAAAACAAGGACACTTACTCTTGAGGAGAGAGAAAGAATATATGGAATCCTTATGGCAACAGCATCAGAAGCAACCATGTCGGAAGCAACAGAAGAGACAGGTGAAGGACAAAGAGGGTATGGTGTTTTAGAAGAAAACATAGCAACAGAAAATATATCAGGTGCAGTATCTAAACAAATGAGACAAGATGCGGCTGTAGCAGTAGCGATAGCGACAGTGCTTATGCTCATATATATATGGATTAGATTTAAAGACATAAGATTTGCGAGCTCAGCAGTTCTCGCTTTAATACATGACTGTGCTGTGACTATAGGATTTTATGGAATTTTTAGATGGACAGTTGACTCTACATTTATTGCATGTATGCTTACGATAGTTGGATATTCTATAAATGCTACAATAGTTATATTTGATAGAATAAGAGAGAACCAAGGCAGATATAGAGGAAAGGCGCTTTCAGAGATAGTAAATGCCTCAATAACACAAACATTTACAAGAAGTATAAATACATCACTTACTACACTCATAATGGTTATAGTGCTTTACATAATGGGAGTAAGTAGTATAAAAATGTTTGCTCTTCCTCTTATGATAGGTATTATAGCAGGTTGTTTCTCGTCTATATTCCTTACAGGTTCTATGTGGTATGATATGAAAAAAGGAAAAAATATAATTGATAGAGTTGAAAAGAAAAAAGAGGATATAGACTATATAAAAGAAGAAATAAAAGCAAACAGAGAGTTTGAGAAAAAGAAGAAAAAGAAGAAAAAAAGAAAATAATTAAAGTGATAAATCGGCATTAAAAAAGTGCCGATTTTTTATTAAGAAAAAAGCGAAAAATGGTAAAAAACTTAAAAAATTCATTATTATATTAACTCATAGAGTTGACATTTTTATTAAAAAAAACTATAATTATTATTAAGAATTAAAAAAACTAATTTTTTTGATTCAAATATTAGTATTTTTAATGTTGAGGGGACATGGATATATATAGTATAGGTGAAATGGTGATTGATTTTACACCTGGTACTGAAGAAAATAGTTATATTAAAAATGCTGGTGGAGCACCAGCTAATGTTGCTGTATCTGTTTCAAAAAATGGGCTTGATGCAGGAATGTGTTGCTCACTTGGAAATGACGATTTTGGACATTTTCTTAAAAATGTATTAATAGAAAACAATGTTAGATGCCTTAAGAATGATTTTACAGATAAAGCTATCACTACGATGGCTTTTGTTACATTAGATAAATACGGAGATAGAAGTTTTACATTTGCAAGAAAGCCAGGAGCAGATATGTTTCTTGATGAGACAGATGTAAAAGAAGATGATGTTAAAAATTCATATATAGTCCATGCAAGTTCATGCTCACTATCTGCAAGCCCAGCCGATAGGGCTACTATTAAATTGCTTAAACTTGGTTTTGAAAATAATAAAATAGTTAGTTTTGATATGAATTATAGAAATTTAATGTGGAATGATGATAAGTTAGCCTGTTCAAAAAAAGTATTAGAAATAATGCAATATGTAGATTTGTTAAAAGTCTCAGAAGAGGAACTCTCTATGTTGGTGGATGGGGAAAGCAATGTGTTAGAGTTCATGAAAAAATATAATATAACATTTATTGCAGAAACTTTAGGTAGTAAAGGTGCAAAATGTTTTTATGAAGGTGAAATGTTTGATGTGCCAGGGCTCAAAGTAAAATGTGTAGATGCAACAGGAGCAGGCGATTCGTTTTGGGGTGCATTTTTATCATATTTGAGATTTAATAATGTGACAAATGCGAACCAATTGACAAAAGAATTAGTTGTTAAAGCTACAAAATATGGGAATGCAAGTGGTGCTATTTGTGTTGAAAGTAAAGGAGCTATATCATCTATACCAACAAGACAGCAAATAGAAAACTTGTTATTAGAAAATGAGTAGTAATATTTGGGAAAATAAAATATTATATACAGCATCTCTTATTACATTAGATATGTGTAATCTTGAGAGTCAAGTGAAAATACTTACAGATAATCAGATGGACTTACTTCATATAGATATTCTTGATGGATATTTTAGCCCATCTATGCCACTCGGACTTGATTTAATAAAGCAACTTAGAAAAAAAACAGAAATACCTTTTGATTGTCATGTAATGACAAATGAACAGCAGTTTTTTATTGATTCGCTTATAGATATAGGGGTTGACCAGATTGTATTTCAGGTGGAAACTCAAAAACATATAGATATGATGTTAAACTATATTCATAGCAAAGGGATACGAGCAGGTGTAGCTCTTAAACCAGCGACTCCATTAAATGTTATAGAATATGTAATAGAAAAGTGTGACACAGTTTTGCTTATGCTTATAAATCCGGGTTTTGCATTTATGAAATCAGAAAAGCAAGTTTCTTATGCAGGAAGAAAAATAAATGATTTACATAATATTATTAAAAGCAGAAATTTAAATACTAAAATATCAATTG
>CAMJKC010000121.1 GCA_946406305.1 uncultured Lachnospiraceae bacterium | reverse complement strand
ACGAGATTTTGATAATTTAAGAATATAATTTAGAAAGGAAATAAAGATGGAGTTTTTTCCTAATAGTAAAGAGAGAGAGAATCTCTTTTAATTGGCAATTTAAATTACTGTAGTTTTGATACAGTAAAATTTAATTATAAAAATAATGAGTCATTGTGCTTAGTGGCATAGTGGCTTTTTTATTTATATAAAAAAATTAAAGGATATTAATGTATGTAATGAGTTTAGTAGCAAAGTAATATGCAAAGAGTGTGGAGCAAGTTATGGTAGGTACATTTGGCACAGCAATCAAAAGAACAGAAAAATAGTATATAGGTGTAATCATAAATACAGTAACGATACGATTTGCAAATCAAAAGCCATAGAGCCTGATAAAATAAAAAAGTTCTTTGTGGATGAGTTTAATAAAATTAATAAAAGTGAGCATTTTAGAAATATAAAAATTGCTATAGATACACTTTGCGATACCGCGGCAGAAGAAGAAAAATTACAAAAACTCATAAAAAAGAGAGATGCGATAATTGAAAAGGACAATAAACTGATGGAAACATTAAGTGCGAGTGGTGCGGACTTAACAGCAGAGCATGATAAGTTGTCAAAGGAATTTGAAAACACACAAAATGAGATAAGTGAAATTGAAGCAAAAATAAGTGAGAAAAATGACAAAAAGAAAAGTATAGAGCTCTATGAATCAGAGCTAAAGAAAGCACCAAAGAAAATCACTGAGTTTGATAATGTGCTATTCGCAATGCTGGTAGACAAAATAATAGTGCATAAAGACAAAACTTTAGAGATGGTTTGGCGAGGAAATGCTTAGTTTTTGCTTGAAAAAATTACCACTAAAAAGTGGGAAAAATATAAGTCTTGAAAATTACCACTGTAATGGTGGTAAAAATAAATAAAGATTAATTATAAAATTATTGATAAAAAAGTTGATTTTTGATAAAATAAAACCATTAAATATGAAAGGAAAATTACGATGGAGTTTCTTCCTATAGTAGAGAGAGAGAGAGTATCTCTTTTAATTGGTAATTTTAATTGCTGTAGTTTTGATACAGTAAAATTTAATATTGATAATAATAAGTCATTGTGCTTAGTGGCATAGTGGCTTTTTTATTCTATAAAAAAATGGAGGTATAAAAATGTTAAAAAAAGCTTTAGTATTAGTCATTAGTTTAATTTTAGCAGTTAATTTAACTGCTTGTGGTGGTATATCTGTTAGAGATTCACATGGTAATAAAAAGAACATTGATTCTCACAATAGTCTTGAGTGGGATATTGGCAAACAAGAATCTGTATGGAGTATGGCATTTAATATTCAGCATGAATATGAAGGGTTACCTCCTGCATTTAATGAAGATTCTTTGCAACATTCGGCTTTAAATAATTCAGTATTTGGTAAAGGATTCAAAGAAGATTTTATTAATAACAATGAACCATATTATTTATATAAAATATATATAAGTTTAAAGGATGGTTGGTATTTAAGTGAAGATTTCAAAATTAAAATAAACGATACAACTTATTCCGCCAATGATATATTCTCAAAAGAATATCTTGAAATGAAAGTTAGATCTGTTGATATGCCAAAAGAAAAAACAATCAGTGCTTGGCAAAAGTTACTTGATAAGAACAATATGGAACGATATAAACAACTTATAGAAACATATTTTATCAATAGTCATTATGGCATAGAATATGTATCGGGTATAGTTTATTCGGACAAATAATATTGGAGGAAAAAGAAAGGAATGATAAAAAGAGTATATTTGGTTTTGTTAGTAATATGTCTATGTATTAGTAATTTATTAGTTTGTATTGCAGCACCACAAACAGGTAATAATGGTTGGGCATACCCTGATGTATCACAATATGATGGTAGTCAGATTAAAATAGGTAGAGGTGATGCAAATGCACAGCCACAGTCTAATGGCAACCAGGGTTATGTAGACACATCGGGATATGAGGAGATGACAATTGGCAAACTTGGTAAAGATAAAAATATAGGCGGTTTTACAGACATAAATGACACGAAAGCAGTTACAGAATATCCTCAAAATACAACTGTTGATAATATGGAAACAATACTATTTGGCTCATATCCTCAAAGTGACATTACTGGAAATATGAAAGAACCTATTGAGTGGATAGTATTAGAAAAACAGGTTGATAAGGCATTGTTATTAAGTAAAAAAATGTTATTTGAGGAATATCATATTACTGAAGGTCATTGGACTGATTATAATGAAGTGGTTAAAAATCAAATAGGAAATTTTGATTATAAAAATAATGAGCATTTAAAGTTGCTGTATAGTATTGAAAACACAGATGAAGAGAATAAGTATAATGCATATTTAAACGATGTGTTTTTAACACAAGCATTTAGTGAGAGTGAAATTAATCAAATTTTAGATACAAATATAGTTACAAATAGAAATTGTTATATTTATGATGGTCAACTACTTAATAATTGGGATATGGATATTAAAGATAGATTTAACATAATAGATAGTTTTTCATTTACAAATTCATATAATGGTAAAGTATTTGAATTAACAAATGCAGAAATAGAGAAGTATTTAAATAGCAATAGCAAAAGAAAATGTGGACAGACAAATTATTTTAATATAAATGAAGATGATTTGAACGAGGCAAATATATACTATACTGGAAGAGATGGAATGTCAAAGACAAATCTTGGCTATTATATTGAAAGCGGTAAAAAATTTGTTTATTTTGATGCTAAAACTGGAAATATTATAGATAGCGATAAGTTATGGGGGCAAAATGAAGACATTTGGATTGGTGGGACAAGAAATTTTCATGGCTACCGTCCAGCTGTATGGGTGAAATTATCAAATCAGAATAATGAAGTAGCTAACACAAATAATGCTATAATAGAAAGTGCAAATAAAAATACAAATCAAAATACATTGAATGATAATCATTTTGATATAAATTTATTAGCACAAATATCAAATGTAGAAGAACTGCCTAAATATGATTCTAATACAAGAATTAAAGATGTTGGGGTTATCAAGTTTGGAACATTTTACAATTCAAATATAGATGATTATTCTACTATTGAATGGGTTGTAATAGAAAAAGATGCGCTTAACAAAAAAGCCTTATTACTTTCAAAAGATATTATTGGCTCTAAGAATTGGACATCAGAAGAACAGTGTAAAAACAAGGATATAATTTGGGAAACAAGTTCGATTAGGAAATGGCTAAATGGTGAATTTTATCAAAAATATTTTACAAGTGATGAAAAGAAAAGTATCTTAAAAACACATTTGGTTAACAATAAAAACACACAGTATAATACAAATTCTGGCAACGAAACAGATGATAAAGTATTTTTATTAAGTATTGATGATATAGAAAAATATTTCAATATTGATAATCTGGGGAAGGAAAATGATAATAGATTAATTGCAGAATCGGGATTAATTTTAGGTAAAAATGAAGACGGAAAAAAATTTGCTGAAAAATCAACTCGTGGAGAGAATTGGTGGCTTAGGACAATTGGTGAAAAAGAGGACTATGTAGCCGACATAACAAATACAGGCAGACTTAGATATGCTGGATTTAATGTAAGAGGTATAACTGTTAATGGTTCATATGCATTAGGAACTCGCCCCGCTATATGGGTTTCGTATGACCCTAATATGTCAAATTCCAACGAAAGTAATTTTGATAAAATCAATAGTGAAACAAATACAGTTAATAGTGTCTTAGGTGATAATATTCATATTGAAGGTGCTGATGTGATTCAAAACCCTGATGGCTCTATACAAATTGGTGGTACAGCAGAAGAAGGTTCACAAATCATTCAAAAGGGTTTTGATGATAATGATATACAATATGAAACACAAGATGAAATAGATAGAATCATAGCGGATTCTAACGAAGCTACATTTAAAAAGCCAATTGATAGGGTTTATTATTATGCAAAGCACGATACAACAAATAAAACAGTTACATCCATCAATAAGAAAAATTCATACAATGGGCTTTTAGGAACAGGATTGTTTTCAAATAAAACATATTATAATATTGAGATAAAATTTAATGAAGACACAAAAAAAAGGCTATCAAAATATGCAGAATTAGAGTGGAACGGCTCATATAAAACAGGTCAAGATTGGGTGTTACTTGCAGGAAACTCAATGGATAATTTAGAAAATGTAAGTTGGTTTGGCATTACTCCATTTAAAGATAGTGACCGTGTGGCAAATATCAAAGAATTATCTTATTATCAAAAAGGTACATTGCAAGTACATTCATTAAGTGCAAATGAGCAGAACAGAGTTTATAACAAACTTAAAAATGCAAAAGTAATTGTTCTTGCAACTCACAATGTAATAAAAGATGATAGAGTTGTTTTTAGTGAAGAAGAAAAGCTTGGAAATGTAGAAAGATTTGAATATGTAAAAGATGATGGTTCTCATATAAATTTAGTGAATGCATATATTGATTGCGAAGATAAAGTCGTAACATACACTAATGACCACAATGGCTATTTCTTATATGTAAAAGATGGATTCACTGGAGATTTAGCATATCATGAAGAGATAGTAGCACCAAAGAAGAACTGTAATAAATTTGAGATTTTAGTATTTGGTAATGACTCACTTAGTTATTCAATATACGGCAATAAAGTTAATTTCCTCGCAGGAAAAGAAGTCGGAGGTCTAAAGAAGTTTCAGGTATTTGGTGGAAAGATGGATTGGATATTTGAATTAAATACTAAAGATGGATTTGAAGATTACGAGAAGTATTATTTAGAGAATAAAGACAAATGGTAAAATGAATAATGAAGATTATGCGGAGCCACTTAGTGCTCCGTTTTTTTATACACTAAAAATGCATAAATAAAAAAGTTCCCAAGGTTCCCAATAAAAATGTGGTTTCATAAAAGTATCAAAAAAGTTCCCTATGGTTCCCTGAAAGTTCCCAAAGGTTCCCAAAAAGTTCCCTGAAAGTTCCCAAGTGGGAACTTTTTTA
>CAMJKC010000120.1 GCA_946406305.1 uncultured Lachnospiraceae bacterium | reverse complement strand
AGTTTAGGAATATTCATTTATATTTTATAAACGGAATTTAATCTAAAAATCGAGGTTTTCTTTTTAATTTTATTGTTCATATGGTATAATGTTAAATAACATTTTCTATAATATAAAATTTAGGGGTTCAAATTATGCCTAGCAATTTACAAGAAGCTATTCCTATAATTAGTCTTTTACTATCTGTTATTGGTGGTATTTTTGTTTTGTTCCAATGGTCTGAAAGCAATAAATTAAAAAGAGCAGAGTATGTAGATAAACTATTCTCTATGTTTAATAGCAGTAAAAATGTAAAATATGCTTTTTCTCTTATTGATTATGAAAAAGACTGGTATAATGAAAATTTTCATGGCTCAGGCCATTTAGAAGAAGCAATGGATGAAATGTTAAATTACTATAGCTATATGTGTTATTTATACAAAAATAAACTTATAAAAGAAAATGAATTTGAATTTTATAAATACCAAGTTTTAACAATTTTAAACAACACACAAATAAAACACTACCTTTATAATGTATATCATTATACCAAAGCATATCACACCGAAATGAATTTTTATTATTTGTTTGACTATGGAGAAAAATTAAAAGTTTTTGAAAAAGAATTTTATAATCCTAAATCTAAAAAGTATCCACATCATTTGAAACTTCCTACAACATCATAACCTTGAAATTCAAATTTTACACACAAGAGTAGGCTACGATCTATGGTCTTTTTACCACAGAGATTATAACCCCCTCTAAATATATAAATTATTACCAAAATTGAGACAAAAAAATATCAAAAATTAAATTCCTTATAACTTTAAATTTTTTGAAAATTTTTAGACTAATTTCAGATTCTTTTTTAGATTAAATTTATATTTAATGCAAAGCAAGAGGTTTAGCTGAAATTTTTAACTAATTAAAAAATTATATATGAAAACCACTTTTATTTCTATCTACTAGTATTTTCATCTTTAAATACTTCTCTTTATATCTTTTTGTAAGTGAATGATAATCCCCATTAGCAAATCTATCAAGTCCTCAAGACAAAATGAGTTTAAAACATCTATTTCCTCATAGACTTTTCCATATTACATTCATTCCTACTTGGAAAATACCTATAGTGATATAAATTCACTGTAACATAGATTTTGATACAACAAAAAAACCGCTAATATAAAGCATATTAGCGATTTTGATTTTATTTTTGATTTTCAAACTTCCACTATTTTGAAAAATTTTGCATAATTTAGTTTGAATTTACATAATTTTCAAAAAGGTGCAAAAGGTGCAAACTAAGAAATTTATAATGACTTTCGTCGTGAATTTTTAATCATCGTTGCAATACTATTATCAACACTTAAAAGTTTTTCATCTAATATTTGTTCTATAATACTATCATTAGTAGCATTTGATTCTTTCTTAATAATATTAGCTAATTGTTTAATTTGTCTATCTGTAACCGAATCGCCAGCTTCAAAGCTAAGTGTATCAATTCCCTTATTATATACTTGATTTCCAACCGAATCCCAACTTGCAAATGTATAGGTAATTATATTTCCTACTTTAATTACATTTAATATCATATATGAATCAATATCATAATATGAATCAATCTTAATATCCCAACCCAAATTTGTACTTATTAAAGTATTAAGAGTTTGTGTATTACTTAACACATTTATAATTCCATCTACTGCCCTTCTTTCGCCAGAATGGTTGTCATAAAAACTTTTTGTTTTGGACTCTACAACTACATTATTATCTATTTGGGGCACTTCTATTGTAATATTATTATCAACCGCTGGCACCTTTGCCTTACTATTACCAGCTTTTTTATTTGAGGCATTGTTTAAATCTGAAGCTTTTAAATATAATTCATTTGAATCTTTATAATACAAATTCTTTTTAAAGCAATGCATTGCTGCAAGATAATTTCCTCTTTGTAATTCATACTTGCCTTCTAAATAATTAATTTCTGTAGGGTCAATCGTTGTAATTCCAAGAAATTTTTTTGCAATATCTATTGCTTTTTCATACTCATTTTTTTGAATTAGACTATCTATATAACTATTAATAATCTCTTTACATTCACCAATAATTTTTATATAGTTCATTGGCAATTTAGTAATATTATCATACTTTTCTTCTAACGATAGGTCATTGAAATTTTTGTCAATAAACTCTTTAACTTTATTTATATATATATTTGCAACATTTTCACTTCCACTATAATCATTTTTAATAGCCATTATTAATCCTTCATAATTGTGGTCTCTAATAATAAGTTCTAAATAATTTATTTTACTTATATATTTAATTACATTAAATAAAAACAAAATTATAATGAATATCGTTGAAAACAATAAAACTCTTTTTCTCAACTTCTTATTTGCTTCAAGCCGTGCTTGCTCTTCCTCATATTCTATTCGTTCTCTCTCTTCCCGCTCTTTGATTTTTCTGATTCTCTTTTCTTCTTTCTCTTTTTCAATTCTTTCCCATTCTTTTTTTTCTTCAATTTCTTTTTGAATCCTTTTTTCTAACTCATTTTGTAAATATTCATCATTTAAAACATTGATTAGTTCATTAATTGATACTCCACATTTACAGCATGATTCTGAATTTAAAGCATTTATTGTGCCACAAGTACATAAAACATAATCACTTGTTTTAACAGGTACAAACTCAGCCAAATTCCCGATTAATTCATTAAAAATCTTACCTTTTTCTTCACCAAAATACTCAATATAATTAATTTGCTTGTCTATTTTTTCAGGGATAGTTTGTTTTAAATCTACAACATCATAATTGCTCAAGACAATATTATTTAATCTTACTTTAATTTTTCGTGTGCTTAAACTACTTAAATATATTGGTACCTTGGAACCAAAAGCATCGTTTTTACCACAATTTAAATCAAGAAATGAGAACTCAGTTTTAACATTCATATCAGTTCCATCAATCTCATATTCATCTATATAAATTTTACATGCCTTTATAAAATCTTCACCGATATTTTTAAATCTTATTTGACACAATATTCTTCCATCGGTTAAATCTTTATATAGCCCGTATGCTTCCAACACAATTGGACTGTTTTTATAAAACAGCGGTTCATTTGTTTTAAATAATTCTTCATATCTACTACTCATAAATATTTATCCTCTTACAAATCAGGTAATTCATCACTCTCAAAACTTTCATTTTGGGAAATCATTTTTTCTTCTGCATTCTCTATATACATATCGCTGGTATCATTATTATTTGCATTCATTGCATTAACATAACCCAGTTCTTTATACGGAAATCTTAATTTAAGATTTTGATAAAATCCCGAGCCATAAACTGACAATAGAGCCACACTATTATCATTTACATAATAGTAAATATATGTTTCTGTATCATCATGAATAACTGTGCTATTTTCAAGTTTTTCTGCACCACTTACTCCGCCGACAACTGCACCTATTGGTCCAGCTATTATGCCACCTACTATAGCTTTGCCTAATGATAGTTTTCTTCCAGCACTATATACTTGGTTTGTATAAGATACATCCCCTTCTCTAACAAAATATTGTATTTTACTAATAGGTATAACAACATGGTTTCCATTTGGTATAGGAAAATGCACCCCATCATCAGCAATTATTACATTCGTATTCACGGCATTATTTCCTTCTTTTATCGTTGCAACAAAATGCATAGCATTCTGCAAATTGTAATTAGTAACATAATCCCTAACAAAATTATTATTACTAACAGTTTGTACTACAGTAGCCACTGGAAGCACAAATGTTCTTAAAAACCAACCAATTATTGCTAATACAATGCATGCCGTTAATATAAATTCCATATTACCCCGCTAAAATAATATTTATAAAATAAATTACTTAATATTTTATTTATGAAATAGAATAATTTGAAGTTATAGCACCTGTCTTTATAACATACGCAAAATTAAAAGTTACATTAAATGGCTCTTGCTTAAAACCATGTGCATATATTTTAACAATTGGACTTACCCCTGTATAATAAATAACACCATCCGTCACATCTGCAATTTTATAATCGTTTATTGTAATTGGACTTAGGGTTACAGAATCACCTCCTTCTATAATATTATAAACTTCCACACATTGATTTGGCATTTGACTTGTAATGTATTTTTCCATATTTACTCCGAATTCAGTAAAAATATCACCATCTGATAAATACATAGTAGGATATGCAATATATAATTGCCCACTACTACTAACAGTTATATGTGTTACACCATCTGCATTTCCAACTATCCTTGCATTTTTAAAGTTATTATCATCTGAAATAAACTGTTCTCGCATCTCTTCTTTTGTAACAAAGTTGTCTGGTTTTGTTTGTGAACAATAGCCATTATTATCAATATAGATATTTGTTCCATTTATTGTAATAACTCTATTGGTTTCCATTACACCATTTTCATTAAAGTAATATATTTTACCATCAATTTCTCTCAACTCATTTCTGACTAATGCGAATGTTAAATTATCAAAATAATACCAATTATTGCCTTCTTGATACCAACCTGTTTTATATGTTCCATCAGTATTTTTAAAGAAATACTCTCCACCTACTTCAATAAATCCAAATGTATAATTTTCTTTCATTATTCTATCAAATTCTGTTTTAGTGCCATAGCCCGTAGTTCCATCAGGAAATTCAAATCTATATGTTCTTGTATCGTAATTTGGCATATTTCTAATGCTTTCATCATTTAAATCAAAATCACTTGTATATTCCTTGTTGTATTTAAACAATTGAGCATAGACTGTGCTTGAAATTGTAAAAACAACTAATAAAATTGAAATTAATATTTTCATCAACATCTCCTATTGTTTAATTATAGATATAACTTTAATTATAATTATACAATAAACTAATGATTTTTAACATATCAAACTTAAAATTTTTTTTATAAAAAATGAGACCCATTAACTTTCAGTCCCATCTTTCCATATTATTTTTATTTCATTTTTATTGACTTTAACCCTATCTACCAGTGCATAGAACAAGCCCTCGTCGAAC
>CAMJKC010000119.1 GCA_946406305.1 uncultured Lachnospiraceae bacterium | reverse complement strand
CAATAGTCAATATTATACAATAGACATTATTTTTCTGTCAACAGGAAATTTTCTATTGAATTTATATATAAATTAAGTTATTATATAAATATGTTAAACGATCCTAATACAGTCCATAAATTAATAATACTATATATGCTAAACAAGACACAATTTATGATGACACACACCCAATTAAAGGATATATTTTTATCAAAAGAATGGATGTCATATTTTTCATTTCAAAATGTCATCGCCGAACTTGTAGAGTCAAAACTAATAGCTGAACATAAAACCAAAGTCACACAAAAATATAATATAACAGATGAAGGAATTACGACCCTTAGTTTCTTTGAAGACAAAATAGATGACGAAGTTAAAAATGAAATAAATGAATATTTGGCACAAAATAAAATCAAAATAAAGCTTGAATCTTCAATAACTGGTGATTTTACAGAGGGGCCAAATAATAATTATATAGCATACTTGGACATAATAGATGGCAAAGACACCTTAATAAAAATGGAATTAGAGATGCCTGATGCTGATGCCGCCCTAACCATTTGTGAAAAATGGAAAAATAACGCTTCTAAAATTTATAAATATATAATTGAACAACTTCTCTAAAACTTTTTCTTAATTTTTTCTTATTGTTTTTTTTAAATTTATATGATAATATATTATAATAATTATTAAAATTATTGGATGGTGAAAAAATGTTCGTTTGGATGCAGGGTAATTCATTTACTCGTATAGCTACTATATATTCTGGTAATATAACTCTTAACACTCCTTGTTTAAGATATTTCAATGGAGTAAAATGGTGCCTTATTGGTATTGATAGAGCCGAAAAAAAAATAGCAATTAAATTAGCTTCTAATGAAGATTTAAATAAAAATAAATTTATGCCTGAGGTTTTAAACAAAGTATCTACAGGTAAGTCTTATGTTAGAATAAGCAATAAAAATATCATATCTGAAATTTCAAAAATGCTTGAAAAAAAATGTAATGGAGATAAATTTATCGTCAGTTTTGACGAAAAGGAAAATCAAATTATCATTGATTTAAATAACTCTATATCATAATTTTACTTATATAATAATGAAAGCAGTAATACTATAAAAAATGCTGATATTAAAGTAAATACTATAGAGTATCTAAAATAATCTGAAAATTTATATCTCGCGACTTGTGTCATTGTAATTTGTGCTGCAGATAATGGTGTCAAGCAAGCGATACTTGCAGCATAAGTTATCCCAATAGTAAACATTAAATGATTAAAATTATATGCATCACACAACGAAAATGCTATAGGCAGTGTAATAATTATAGCAGTTGAGTTTGTGATAAATTGGCTTATAAATAAAGTAAGTATTACGAGTGATAAAAGTATTACGGTTTGGTTATTATATCCTTTAAGAACTATTGCTATATATTCTCCCATTAGATTCCCTACTTTTGACACTGTAAGGGCATTTGCAATTCCAAGACAACTCGCCAAAAATACCACAGTGTCCCATCTGAGTTTTTTAACCACATCTTCTACTGTGATTAGTTTAAAAAGTATGCATAGCATAGCAGAAAACAATGCAGTCATTGCTATAGGAATTATATTTGAAATATATAAAAATAGCATAATGACACATATTATAAACATTATCACAATGTTTTTCTTATCATATTTTTTTTGTAATACATAAGCATAATCATTTTCAAGTTCAATATCATCATCCATTGAATCAGCCCAAATTTTTTTCCCTCTTTCATAACCGAAAAAATATATGTAAAGTAAAAAAATAATAAATAACACTATCCCTATTGGAGTCAAAGTCCACATTCCCATTTCAATGCCTACCATCTTACTCAAAAGAGCATTCGCTGTAAGTTGTGGTGTGCATCCAATAAGTGTGCACTGTCCCCCATACATAACTGCACAAGCTATCGGTAGTAACAAATTTTTAAACTTCATCTTGTTTGAAGTTTTGCATACACTATTTACTATAGGGATAAAAGAAGCGAGTATTGCCGTATTTGCTAAAAACATTGCCATGATTCCTGCTACTATCATACTTAACATTAGAAATTTTTTTTCATCATTATTGGAAAATTTTATAACATATCTCCCAACAAGCTCTGCAACACCAGTTTCAAACATTGCAATACCTATAACCATACTACTTGCCATAAGTATTACTATGCTATCGGAAAAACCAGAAAAGGCTTCATTAAATGAGCACACATTAAATAACACCATAAAAAAACAACTTCCTACACCTACAAGAGGTGCAGGAAGTAAATTTGTTACAAAAAAGAAAATACTTATTGCCAAAATTATTAATGCTATGATACTTGTATCCATATATTTATACTATGGTCCATCCACCATCAACTAATAATAATTGCCCTGTCACATAACTACTTGCATCTGAGGCTAAAAACAACATAGCTCCATTAAGTTCACCAGGTTTTCCCCTTCTACCCATAGGACAGTTATTCTTTATGCCATCTTCATATGCTTGATTTGTAACCTTCTGAGACATCTCTGATTCAAAATATCCAGGTCCAAGTGTATTAACAGTAATTCCTGATTTTGCCCATTCTGCTGCTAACGCTTTTGTCATCATATTTATAGCACCTTTTGCAGTTGAGTAACCAGACCTTGGAACACCATTCATAGTTACTACACAGTGGAATGAACCTATGTTTATGATTTTCCCGTATTTCTGATTAAGCATTATTTTTCCAACTTCTCTTGCAAAATAAAATACTCCATTTACATTTGTTTTTATGACATTTTCCCAAAGTTCATCTGTCGTTTCAACTACTGGAGTTGCAAATCCAGCTGCTGCATTATTTATCAATATGTCTATTCTGCCAAATTCTTTATAAACTTTTTCTACTGAGTTTTTTATTTGCTCGGTATCTGTTACATCACATTGTGCTACAACACATTTTACATTATACTTCTCTACTTCTTTTTTTACTTCTTCAAGTTTTTCTAATCTCCTTGCCAATATAGCCACATTACAACCCTGTTCTGCTAAACATATAGCAAATTGTCTTCCAAGTCCACTTGAAGCACCTGTAACTATCGCATATTTGCCTTTTACACTAAAATAATCCATATTCCCCTCCATAACTAAAAATATAATATTTAAAAAATTTAATTTACTGGAGTATATCCCATATTTGATATTTGCTTTTTGCTAACTCTTGTAGATAAAAAATATAGCAATGCTACTACAAACATAAGTATCGTAAATATTATAAGAGCTGGTGCATATGTCCCTGTTTTTTCTCTCACATAAGCAGCTATGAGCGGACCTACTATCTGCCCAACATTTCCTGCTATGTTCATCCACCCTGACATTACACCATATTCTTTATCGCCAAAATTATATGCAGTAATTAAAAAAGGTATGACAGAAGGTAAGGCACCTGCAATCATATACACTGGTATAAGTACCTTTGAAAAAACACTTGAATTATTTTGACACAACAACATACATATAAACACTCCTGCATAACATATAGGTGCTATAACAGCTGCTCTCTTTATATGTATAAAATCAGAAATTGCTCCTAATAAAAATTTACCAAGTATCAAAGTTCCAAGTGCTGAACTATATAGTGCTACTGCACTTGTCCTTGCTGCTTCACCGCCTCCAAATATCTCTTCAAAATAATTTACAAACTGTGCAGAGAAAAAAGCCGCTCCTACCATCGTTAAGGCTCCTGCAAACCACTGGCACCACCAACGGGCAGTTTTTATAGCTTGCTCACCTGTTATACCCATCCTTTGGACAGATTCATTTAAACCTTTTTCTTTTAACTCTTCTTCTGTTGGGTCTCCAACTCTTACCTCAAAGCCTCTTTCTGATGGCATATTAACTGCCAAGAATAAAGCTATAGGAATCATAATAGCTACACACAAAGCCATAGCCATATATCCTGCTCTCCAACCATAAGTATGTATTACATTATTTATAATTGATGGAAATACTATAGCACCTGCACCTGACCCTAACATCCCAAGTGACATAGCAGTTCCTTTTATTTTTGGCCCAAACCAATTACTAACCATTATAGTCACAGGAAGATTTGTGGCACCTGCCCAACCTATCCCTTGTATAAAACCTAAAATCCAAAGTTGATAAATATTAGTAGCTCTTGACATTAAAACAAAACACAACGCTGGTATAGCACAACATATACTCAAAACATATTTTATTTTAAATTTCTTATATATCTTACCTATGAATAGAGAAGTAATCATCATAGCAACTGTCATAAAAGTATTTAACTGAGTAAAATCAACTCTGTTTATATTAAGTTCTGCCATTACAGGAGTATAAAATAAACCGAAGCAATTAACCTTTATGACATAGCATATAAACATAGACATAAATCCGCAAAAAAGCATTACCCAACCATAGTAAAATCGTCCATTTACAAAAAATAAATTATTTTTTTTCATTATATCCTCCTAATAAATTATTCTTCATATTGCTCTACTTCAGTAGGCAAATTTTTCTTTTTCAATTCTATATTTACTATTTCATTCACTATTCTACTGAGAACTGCCCAAACTGGCACAGCAAGTAACATCCCTGCGAATCCAAATAGCCCTCCAAACAACAATGTAGAACATAAAACATAAAAATTATCAACACCTGTAGCATTTCCTAAAATTTTTGGTCCCAATATATTTCCATCAAACTGTTGCAATACAAATACAAAAACTGCGTAATAAATGCTTTTTATTGGACTTACAAAAAACATCATAATAATAGTAACTATTGCACCAACTATCGGACCAAAAAATGGAACTATGTTTGTAACACCAATAAATATAGCTGCTAAAAAAGAATAAGGATATTGTATTCTTAGTAAAAATGCACTTCCCACATAACAAAGTATCCCTACTATAAAACTATCAAGCAATTTACCTGTGAAGAAATTTGTAAATACTTTATTGGCATAATTTACTTCTTCAAATATTTTTTTTGCTGCCTTTCTTGAAAAAATAGCATAAACCACTCTTTTTGCACCAGCTACTATAAAATCTCTTTTATATAACACATATACCATTATAATGAGTCCAATAAACATATTGAAGAATACTGATACCGTATTTTTTATTCCATGCTCTTGCACCACCAGTTTCAATGATGATG
>CAMJKC010000118.1 GCA_946406305.1 uncultured Lachnospiraceae bacterium | reverse complement strand
GCTGAAAACATAGTCAAAAAATCACATTCAGAAATAAAATACTCTTCAACAAAATAATGAAAGACAACCTAACAAACCCACACACCAAAAACTACACAATAGAAAAAGAAAAATTCTAAAACCTGAAAATCAACACCAATATAATATAATAATATACAAAAAACAAAATACAACCATCAGGCAGAGGGTAATATCAGCAAAAAAAAAATCCATATACGAATGAAATTAAAATAAGTATGTGAGGGCATTTTCTATTACCTATATCATATGAGGTAAAATTATGCCCATTATGTGTTTTCTTGTTTTTATTAAAAAAACAATGTCCTCACAAACATAAAACAATTTTTATGCACTTTTAACTTTGTGTTTCATCAGATATAAAAGTTTTGATTTTTAAATCGTATAATAATAATATAATAATAATAATAATAATAATAATAACAATAACAATAAATTAATTAATAAATTAATATAAACGAATAAAGTATTATAAAATGTATCCAGTATCCAGTACTGGATACAAAACCTCGACCTATATTCGCAGAAATTTACACTTGAAATATTAACTATTTGTTTAATTAGTAATACTTTTTTAGTCAATTCTCAAATATTTTAAGATGTCTTCTTTGAACGATTGTATTTTATCATCTCCTTTAATGTTAAATTCTATCATTCCACGATTTAAAACAGATTTGCCTTTTTTAGAGTTTATATAATTAAGTAATGTTACTTTATCGCATTTATCACTATTTTCTAAATGGCAATTGTCTTTTAATCTTTCTGCTATTGTTACAACTTCAATAGTTGCGGTATTTTCATCAATTGAAATACCTAATTTATTATTAACCTCTTTTAATTCCTCTTTTGCATCTATTATATTATTTTCCCATGTTTCAATGTTTTTTAGTAGTTCTTTTTGTCTATTTTTTAATTGTAAGATTGGATTGGTATTGTGTGTTATATAATAATCAACAATATCTCGGAGATTAACATCTAAATTATCTAGTTGCTCCTTTTGAGATTGTGTAATCCTCGTTTGTATCTTACAACTTAATTTTTCTTTATTATTCATACTCTAACCTCGTATTTTTAGAATAGAAGATTAGATTAAAATGTATCCATTTTTGGATACAAAATATATTTTGGATACGTTTTTGGATACATAAGTTTTAAATATTTTATTAGTTAAAAATTAGAATAATTAATTAGTTTCGTGTTTCAGTTGTTACCGCAACTGTTACACATCACATATACTCATAAAACTTTTAATTTAACCATCTAATCTTGATTGTTTTGTTTCTCTTTTAATGCCTTCCTCTATATATTTAGTTACTAATTGTGTCTTTGAGGTTCTTTTATCAAAAGCTAATTGTCTTATTTGCTCTGATAACTCTACTGGAATCCTAATATTTAATTGCGTTGTTTCCATGAAATACCTCCAATTGATATATATAGTTAAACTAATATTTATAATGATAGCATGTTAGTATGATATATGATGTGGTAAAATCAAAGATGGCGGATAGGGTTTCTTTATGTGCTTTGATATGTAAAATATACTCCTTTAATGGAATGGATACACATACGAGCTTCAACAAAATTAAATTTTCCCTGATTAAGCAATACGCTGCGGAAATCAAATATTTTAGGATAAAAACGCCTAAAAATCGCCCTACACTTTTTCCCCATTTCGGCAACTATTATAATTTATCCCTCCTATAATATACTCTCATTTTTCTAATAGTTGGTAAAATCACTAAAAAATGTAGGAGTAATATAATTAGGTTATACATAAAATAAACCTTTATTCATGCTCTGATTAAGGAATGGGGGAAATTAAAAAATGTAGGCAGATTATCCTATCCTTGTTTGATAAGATAAAATATAAATGGTGGTGTTTAAGTTATTGAGCATATATTTGTGAGTATAAAATATTTTAAATAGTGATGGAGGAGTATTTTATTTAAATAACTCCTCTAATATCTGATAGTATTTATCATTAGCTATTAAATTTGGACAGCATCGCTCATAATCTATAATTTTATTATGCTGTTTTGATTTAACTGCCTGTGGGTGTGTTGTATATTGTCTAATTGTATGATAACTATTACCATCAGTATCAACAGTTAAAACACTTTCACCATTAAATAAATCAAACTCCTTTTTGATTGCAGATAATAAAACATTAGGTTTGATTTCACCCTTTTTATTAACTTCAATTTCAACACCATGAATATCAGACAAATGCACCAACACCTGATTTAATTCAGATGCAACAATTGGTTGATAATCCTCAATCTCATCAACTTTATCAGGGTTATGCTCATCAATTACTAATGATAATAAATAATTGATTGGATTAGTATGTTTATCCATTAGCTTTAATGTTGCATTTGCATCAAGCTTTAAGTTAAAATCATGTTTATCCTTAATCTTGGAGTGGTTACTTCAAGGGCAGTATATTTCGCCTTTTAAGTAATCTCTCTTAAATATCCTCTCCTAAACAGTAGGATAAAGTTTTATCAATATTATTTAAACCTCTTACTATTTTTGTTCCTCGTCTATTTTCCCAATTGGGAATTATCACAACATCAATAGTATTTAAATTATCATTCTCCCATGCCTCAAAATACCCATCTTTTATCCAAGCATTAAAAAACAATGGGAATATTTTATTCCTTTTTCCTCTGAAATCCGTATACTTATCATATCCTGTAATTAAATTATCCTCTAAAATATCCCTCAACCATTTGGAGATATAATTATTTATTTTGCCATCTTTCAATCTTGGTAAATCCTCTATTACTTCAAAGGTTATACCGTCGTTTAAATCCATTACTCTATAAATTACCTCATCCTCATGAATCAACAACTCCACCAGAATAAAGTAGCTTACAATATTTTGTATAAAATCATTTTCTTGCATTGCTAAAATTGTTTCTTTTATCTTACTCATTAGATTAGAACCTCATTTTAAATCGTATACTTTATTAATTGCATCATAAAGTATTTTTTCAACTCCAACATCTTTATATTTTAAAATGCTCTTATAGTCAATAAATAAATCAAATCTCACTTTCTGTTTACCCACACCCATAATTTTTAGTGCGTATTTCCTACCGTTGATTGTTACAATGTAGGTATTGTACAAAATATGTTTTCTATTATGACTCGCGGTATATTTTAACCTCTGCAAATCACTTAAATTATTATTTTCACTACTCACAATTATAATACTCCTAAATTCCACCAATAAAATAAATTATTGATGTTTCATATAAATCTAGGGTTTAAAATTAATCAAAAAAAAGTAATACAATATTTGCATAACTAAAATAAAATTTTGATTAATAAAACTCCAAGATACCTAAATTATACTCTTAATATTTGGATTTATCCAACAACTGCATTAAATGACTTCGTTTCACATAATAAAGTTTAGATTAGCTAATAAATTTAATATTAGGGTACAATTTAGTACAAGTTTTATTAATTCCTCACCTCATAAATATTAATAAATGGGATTTTTATTTTAACCATGCTCACCATGTCCCAGAGGGTTGGGTTCTGGGGCAATAGCAAACACAACTATATTGAGCAGAACTAATATTTATACTTTTCGGTGAGTATGCGGTTTCCTTGCAGTTGCCTTTAAAATTTCATATAGTTTCACCATTATTAATTAAAATACTTTCACATTTCAGGCAGTAAATGAACATATAAATATAAGGGTAAATATTGGGGAAATTCCATATATTTTTGGTGGCATATTTCAGGCAAAAAATGATGGAAAAATAAAAGTATTTCTTCCAAGTGAAACCTGATGAGGTGGCAAGTTTTAACCGCCATATCGAATTGCATTAATACTTTCTATATTATGCAACTGTTCAGCATATTTTTCAATCAAAAATTATTAAAATGTTGATGTAGTTTAAAATTTTATCTTTCATTAAATGGTGGTGTTTATCTCACCAAAATTAATCTGACACACTACAATGTATGTATTTTAGCTAAACTTTTAACTAAATTAATCATGGTGATTTTTTTAAAATGTCTTTGGTGGCACATCTATATGTTTGAAAATGCTAAAAAATGTGTTTATCAAAGTAGGGTTTTCATTAAACAATGTTTAACAATTACACAATAACTTTAAAAAATTACACATTTCACATCGATGGCAGAAAATGGCATGAGTATGGAAAATAATAAAAAAGTTGGTGGCATGAAATGGCATGACTTTTTATATCAAAAAGTAGTAAAATTATAGTCATGAATAACAAAAATTTAGTGAAAAATGATGAGTATTTCCAATCAAAAATCAATGGGAATTTCCGAGAAAATTTTATTAAAAAAGATGTGAAATGGCATGACAAAAATAAAGGTTATAAAAAAATCATGATTAATAAAAGTGATAATGTTAATGTAGATGTTGGAGATGAAGTTTATATTATTACTCCAAATCAATTAGAGCAATTCCATAAACTAATCAATGAGTATACAATTAAAATAAATAAGCTTGAAAGTGATATTAAAAGAAGTAATGAAAGAATAAACAAAAAAGTTAATGATGCTGTACACCAAACAAACAATAAATACCAATTTGATATTGATATGCTTAAAAAAGAAATAAACCAATTGAAAAAAGATAATGTTAATGAGATTGCGGATATAAACCAGCAACACCATCAGGAGATAAAAGAGTATCAAGATGCAAGGGATAAGCTATTAGATGATAAAGAAGAATTAAACAGGCAGTTAAAAGAATATGAGAGTAAAGAGTTTAATTATGCTATCCAATATAATAATCTGCGACAAGAGATAATTAATATTAGTTGGTTAGATGCTGTTAGAAATAAACACAAAGCAATAGCAAAAGAGTACCCACCATTAAAGATTGGTGCGGATAGTACAACCATTGACATCAATACCAAAGATTAAACAACATCAGCCCAACACCATCAGCACCGCAAAAGAGTTAAAACTATTAGCTATCTCATGTAGATGCATCAACACCATCAGCAACAGCAACAGCACCATCAACCATCATAAAAGATGAACACAATAAACAATAATGTAATGGCATCAGTTACTTTATCTTATCATCACCTATCGATTAAATAACACGAACGATAAATAAAATGAATAGTGATAATAGAAA
>CAMJKC010000117.1 GCA_946406305.1 uncultured Lachnospiraceae bacterium | reverse complement strand
TATTTCATGTATGAACATATCTATATTTACATTCATATCTTTAGCAATCTTTAATATATTAATTTTATCACCTATACTTCCAGTAAAATTTTCCACCAAGTAATCTATTATAGTTAAATCAATTTTGCCTCTTTTAACCAACTTATACAAATATATATTAAAACAATTTTTATCTACTTGTATTCCATTTTTTATAATATTTGTATACAGAAAAATCAATTCCTCATCTTCTAACAATTCATCACTATAATCACAGAGCAATGAAAAAACAATACTATAATCTTCTTTTGCCATTATAATTTTTATTATCTTGGTAATATACTTATCAGAAATACTTTTATCTATCAGTTTTAACAAATATTCACTATTAAAGTCAAATGTCGATATAGAGTTTAAATGGTCATAATAATAATCAATTATAATGTAAGTAAGTTTGATTTTTACAATAGCATTTAAGTTTAATAACTGCAAGTAACTTTTCACTGTGGTCATTTCATAATTGCTATCTATTTTATTTTTATCAAGAAATTTTAAAACATTGCTTATATTAAGTATTTCATCATTTGGAAAATTTTCTAAACAATATACCTCAAGGTCTTTTTTATCAAATAATTTATTTATTACTATATCTGCTTCAAAAAAAATATTTTTATATAAATCTTCAAATAAAATAATGTATGTATCAAAGAAAATAGGCACATATGCTATGTTGTTTATTACTGGATATACTGTTTCTGTATTTAATTCTTTATATTTTATTATGACATTTTTTATTTTACTATTTTTAATTATAATCTTATGACATCTCAACAAGTATAAAATATTTTTATTATTATTTTCATTTATTATGTCTTTGGATAATATATTATTGTAAATTTTCACAAGTGAATCATTGATTTTGTTTTGATAAATTTGAGAAAGAGTATATTCTCTTATCTCATCTTTATACATAAGATAGACACTATCGTTTTCATTAAAAACATTTATAATATTATCATATAAATTGAGTTTTTGTTCAAATGTATAACTCTTATCTTCATAATAAAACCTATAAACATATAATGGAAGTCTATGATTATATCTTTCAGGAAGAGATAATAATAGAATTTCGTATAATTTATTTATCGTTGTTCCATTTTCTACAGCTTTATTATACAAAGTAAATGCAATCCTATCTCTCATATCATTTCTAACACAATAAATTGCTAAAGTATCTATTAAATCTTTGTCTTGTATTTTTTGTATTAACTCAATGATTTCTCTTTCAGTATCTGTGATATTTTCTTCTTTATCTTCAGATTTTTCTTCTATATCTTCTATACTGTATATATTATCTGTAGTATATATTGATTTTAAAACTTCATTATCTGGTACATAGTTTAAAACATCTAACTTTGCAGACTTAAAAAACTCAACAAATGCTACTTCTTTTGTAACACCTTTTAACAAACTATCATATATAGACCTAAAAAATATATCTTGCATAAATTGTGCTTCAAGTATTGATTTATCAGAAAAAATATTAAATGCTTTTCAAAATCTCTTCTCGTCAAATCGTAATAATCTATAATACTATCAAGTTTTTTTATTATGCCTTCATATTCATCATCAACTATGTCATATGAAAAGTCAATACTAATTTCACCTATTTCTGATAAAATTGTTATTTTCCCACTAATATCATCTCCACTTTGTAAATTATGAGTGTCTATAGTAAAAACTACATCAAAAGAAGTGTCTTTTTGATGAGAATCATTTATTTTTAATCTAACATTGTCAGAAAAAATATCACCCTCAATAACTTGATTACTTATATTTCTAATAGTGAAATTATCTTGATAGATTTTATCTTTTTTTAAAGAAAATGATAATTTTTTAACATCAGATACTAGTTTGTTTTCAAGTTTAAAACACTCGCCACTGGCGAGCAATTCTAATATTTTTTGCATAATATAATAATATCAAAAATATATATTTTTTGCAATATACGAATATAATGCAATAAATCAAACTATTTTTTTGTAATTTATAAATAAACTATAATGCTAATTCTCTTGTTTATTTATTATATTAACTATCGTTTTAAACATAATTTGTGCAAAAGCATCATTTCCAATACCAGTAGGGTGTATGCTATCTGACATAAAACACTCTGTATGAGTCTTAACCCCAGCATTCCATTCTGCAATGTAGCAATATTCGTGTTCATCTGCAAAACCTCTAAGTGCTTTATTTCTTGTAGTTTCAACTCTATAAGGCAGTACTATTGTCGGTAAAATCATTATTCTCCCGTCAAGTGAATTATATACTTTTTCCAAGGAATCTGTATCTATATCATATGTTGAATTTGTCCCAAGAGCAATAATTACAAAATCTCCAAGTTTACCTTCCGATTTTAACTTCTCATATACATAAGGGGCATCCTTTAACTGTCTATTTCCAACTTGATCAATAACTATATTTGGAAAATAAAGCTTTAATAAACTTGCAGCGCATCCAGTAATAGAATCTCCAATTATAGTCACTTTAACATTTCTATTGTTTACATATTCATCTTCAAATAAAGTTGCAATTCCTCCAATTCTAATATTCACTTTCTTTATTCTCTTTAATGCTGCATCTATCAGTTTTTTTTCTTCTATTAAAGCAATTGATTCTGTAGCGATGCTTAAAGTTGAAATATTATAACTCTCTTCTTCAATTATACCATCATTATAATTATTCCCTCTTCTATTCTCATAATCCGAAACTGAATCACTATTTCCTATTTCATTAAAGGTTTCAACTATGCCACTATCAGTAGTGAAATTTTCACTTTCATAATCTTCATTTATTGCTTTTTTTAACTCTTCATTTTGTAATCTAACTTTTTCATCTATATTTATAATTCCTAAATTCATTAAATTTGAAATAAATATTGATAATAATGATAAAAAAGCAAGAAAACCTATTACAACTTTTTTATTTTTATACTTTAATAAAGATGCATTAATCTTATATGTGAACTCTGACACTATGGCAACTATTAAAAGGATTGATATGACATATATAAAAGTTGTAATATTTACATGTGCTGTAAATTTATCAAAAAAAACTATCACTGGATAATGAATTAAATATATTACATAACTTCTATTTGATAAAAAAATAACTTTCTTATTTGAAATTAAATTTAGAAAACCATCAGTATGATTACTATCCATTTCAAAATGATAATATAGTATCATTATAAAAAATGCAACCATTATTGAATAAAAATTAATATAAAAAACTATATCAAAACTATCATGTATATTAAAAAACATAGACAATACTATCATAGTTACAAGTATTACTTCTAAAACTTTTATTTTTAACATGCTAATATTTTTTATATCACTTTCAAATTTTTTTATAACTATGGCAGCAATTACACCAATAAGAAAATTTGAAATTCTTGTATCAAGTCCATAATATATCCTGCTTAAATTTGCATTGCTATTTAATAAATAAATATTATCTACATATGATAAAAAAAATACAAGCAAATACTACATTGTATATAAATCTATTATTATTTTTTTTATAAAATGGAAATACAAATAAAAAGAATATAATATAAAATTGAAATTCCATAGACAATGCCCACATATGTTTTAAGGGGTCTAAGGAATTCATAATTTGAAAATAGGATTTATTTGATAATATTTGATATATATTATTAAAAGATAATAAACTACTTATTAAATCTATAGGAAATTGGTCAATAAAATTTCTAAAAAAAATAATCATCACTATAGATACAATAAAAATAGTTATTATTAGCAATGGATAGTTCTTGTATATTTTATTTTTTATTTTAACAATGCCTTCTTTTATATCACATTTTTTATCATATTGTAGATAATTATGCATCGTCAAAAAACCAGATAATACAAAAAAAATCACAACTCCTAAATAACCAAAGGGCATAATTTCTGGCAGCAAATGGTAAAATAAAACACCTAAAAAACCAATTAATCTTAAAATAGAAAAAGGTGTAATATATTTTACTCTATTATTTAAACTGCTCATTTAAGTCCCAATTGGCAAATAATGGAAATTGCCACTTACCTCTGTAGATTTCATTACATTGATAAATGCATTTTTATCTGTTTTATTTATTATTTCTAAAATAAACTTTAACTCTGGTTCAGTTACTATTAAATAAAGTAAACTTTTATTGTGTTCTGTAAATGCTCCTACTGCTTCTATTTTTGTTACAGAATGCTCAGTATTCTCTATAACTGCTTTTGATATTTCTTTTGGCTTCTCTGTTATAACAAATAAAGTTCTCTTTTCAAAATGCCTATACAAATAGTTTATCATCTGAGTTGTGACAAATTGAAAAATAATAGAATAAAATGCTTTTTCAAAATCATATACAATACCCTGTAAGCATACAAGTATTATATTAAATATCATCACATAATTAAAAATAGGCTTATGAAATTTTTTAGCAACTGCAATAGAAATAAAATCTGTCCCACCTGAGCAAAGACCAAGTTTCAATATATATCCAAGTGAAAACCCATTTAATACACCACCAAAAACTGCAGCAAGAAGCGAATCTTCTGTAACAGGTATTATAGGCAATAAATCAGACACAAAAGTCATTGAAAATAAAATTATACAAGACAGAAATGTAAATTTTTTACCTACAATTATTACCGCAATTGTAACTGGAATAATATTATAAATTACAGTCACAAGAGTTAATGGAACATCTAATTCAAGACGATCTTTAATAACTCTTTGCGTAAATATAGAAAGACCCATAATACCGCTACTAATTAAATTCGCACTATAAATAAATGTCTTAACATTAATTGCATATACAAAAATTGCAATTAATATAAATATAATTTTTTTTATTGTTTGTTTTTTATTATTATTTAAGCTTCTATTTTCCATTTATTCCACCAACTCTAATATTTCATACAATTCATCTACATATATAACATTAATATAAGTATCATTTATATAATAAATATTTGAAGTTTCTTTTTTCACATCATATCTTCGTTTTAGCAAATCAATAACCTTTTCATCTCCATATGTCAAATCTGAAAGCGAATTATCAAAAGCCATATTTGTTGGCTCAATTTTTGAATAATCATCAAAGCAGTAAAATCTTCCTTCATAATCTTC
>CAMJKC010000116.1 GCA_946406305.1 uncultured Lachnospiraceae bacterium | reverse complement strand
TTATAAATTCATTTTCTTTTATATTCGCACTTGAACCACTTGCTATTTCCATAGCCGTCATAGTCCCTGTGCCTCCATTTCCATTAAATGTTATTATAAATATTTCATTCCACTGTGCATAAAGGACAACATCATCTGTCGGTGTTATAGTTGTAGTATATGACACTCCATTTCCATCTTTCCAACCTATGAATTTATATTTAGTTCTTGTGAATTCATTTTCTGGAATATTACCTGAACTTCCTACTCTAACTCTAAACGGAGCCATACTTCCTTGTCCACCATTCCCATTAAACGATACCAAATATTCATATCTCTTCCACTCTACATAAAGTGTCAAATCTTTTTTTGGAGCTATGCTTCCATCTTTGTCATAATAATTTCCATCACTATCTCTCCACCTATCTATCTCATAAAAATCTTTTATAAATTCATTTTCTTTTATATTCGCACTTGAACCACTTGCTATTTCCATAGCTTTCATGGTTCCTTCTCCTCCATTTCCATCAAATGATATTATAAATATTTCATTCCACTGTGCATAAAGTGTTATATCTTTTCTAATATCAGTTATATCACTCTCTTTTTCATAAAAATTACCATCACCATCTTTCCAACCT
This sequence comes from uncultured Lachnospiraceae bacterium, assembly GCA_946406305.1. Classification (GTDB taxonomy): domain Bacteria; phylum Bacillota; class Clostridia; order Lachnospirales; family Lachnospiraceae; genus UBA3633. The sequence continues at coordinate 4,587 of CAMJKC010000116.1, read as the reverse complement.
ATAAGTTCATATTTAGTTTTTGTGAATTTATTTTCTTTAATTTTTACAGTATCACCTGGTGCACCATAATCTGGTTCCATACTTCCTTCTCCACCATTACTATCATATGTCACTTTAAATGTATCTGAAGTTATAGCTTTTATACGGTAGTTCAAGTTTGATGGGCTTATCCAATTCTTATTTGCACTATTATACCTAAAAGATTCCCTTGCAATAGTTGTCTGATACTTATTACTACTTGCATTAGCATCAACCCTTATTGGAAATGCTTCATCACACTGTATCTCTACAACATATAACTCATCTTTTTTTATTTCAAAAAATTCATTTCTTTCAAATTCTATAAAATTAAGACCATTAAAAAGATTTACTTGCTTTTCTAAAACCTCACTAAGAGGAGTTAAACTATTTCCCCCAACTTTATAAACTCTAACTGTTGCATTATTTATATCTGCACCTACAATTACACTAACAGCAGTTACTTTTTCTGCTTCTTTTATACCCTTAAATCTAACCACATACCTATTACTTGATGAAGTTCTTGAACTACTAATTCCAGAATCATAAAAATACATATTGTCATATAAAACACCACTTGCAGGAACAAAATCATATACCAGAACATCTCCAAAATTGCCATAATTATATTCATAAGATAACCAATCATATCTTCCACCAGAAGAGTTTTTTACTAAAAATGCTCCATTATTTTTTGGCCTAACATGTTCTGGAAATTTTTCTTTATCAAAATTATCATCATAGCCTATTATAGCAACCATATGACCACCTGAAGCACCAAAGTCAATAGAATTTATAACTGAATAGGTTTCACCATTAATAGTAACTGTTCCACTTGAGCCTTCACCTTTAATTCCAATTCCTACTGCACCATTTTTTACTACTGCTCTTTTTATTCTTTCTATGCCTTCATATGAAAATGTTTCCAAAAAATTAGTATTTGAATAATCATTGTATTCATTAAGTGAAAAATGTTCAGTGTTCTTTAAATGCACTATTTGATTCTTTGTCAACTCTTCATCAAAATAACTATTCGTATATTCACTCCAAGGCAAAACTTCCTCAGCTTGAAATCCTCTGAAACTTGAACCATATATATAATGGTCAAACTGTGTTGCATACCAATCATGCCAATCTGTCACTACATTTCCATTTTCTTCGTTCACCTCATAATCGTAGTGAACGCTACTATATTTTTTATTTCCATGGACATCTTTTGCTGCTCCATTTTCATGTTTTATCATTCCCATTTTATCTTCTGGAGGATTTAAATAAAAATACCCTTCAGACACTTCTGAAAGATCAAAATCAGTTAAATTGCTATATCCAAGACTCCTTATATAGTCTGGATAATTTTTTATCATATTTGTTTCTGCCACTGCACATACTGTGAAAGTTGCACAAAGTGCTGTTCCCTCTTGGTCTCTTAATGGAGTCACATAACCCTCACTTCTACTGTCATAGGATGTAGGTATTTCAGCACCATAAAGAGATGTTTTAAATTTCCTTCTTTTATTTGAAAAAATCTTTCCTGCATCTCCACCTTTTATTCCGATGTTATTCACTATAATATTCTCTTCACTTATTTCACCATTTACATGTATAGCATCTCCACCATTTCCACCACCAAAGTCACCTATCAATCCGTGAGCTATAATATATTCATAAACTGTTGGATTAAATTCCATATCATTTATAATTAAGCCTTCACCACCATAAGCCCTAACATTTCCTTCGTATCCATCTCCACCTTTTCCACCTCTTATGACTCCACTATTGAAAGTTATACTATATGTATTATTTGTAAATTCACCATATATAGCCATTCCACCATTTCCTGGCTTCTCTATATTCTCTTTTATGCTATATCCATCTCCACCAAAAATTCTTGCATTTTCTATAGTTAAATTAGAATCATATATTTCTATACAATTATTACCATCAAGTATGCCACTGTCACCAGACTTTGCTATTATGCTTCCGTTTTTTATAGTCACATTTGCATTTTTTATAACCACTGCTTTATCATATACTTCGCTTTTTATAGTTTTCTCATTCAAATTTATTTCTATATCTTCTGTTATGACAAAACTTTCATTAAAAACTAAATCACTATATATATTTAAAACACCATCTTTATAGTCATAGTCTTTCTGTTCAAACTTAGCCATAAACGATAAAACATTATCACTTCTTCCATAAAAACTAATTTCACTTTCTGAAGCTACTAAATCCTCAAATACTATATCACTTGCTGAGGCTATTAAATTAGTTTCTCCTTTTTTTGTTTCATCATTCTCTAAATTCACATTTTCACTCTCTTCTACAGAACTTTCAATGTTTTCTGTTTCTGTCTCTTTAGACTCTTCAATCTCACTTACACTTTCTTTTTCATTAGAGCTCTCATTTAAAATACTTTCTTTTTCATCTTCTGCTGTTTCTTCTTTATCTTCTTTATTTACCTTTTCTTCCTCATCTTCTTTTTCATTATTTTCTTCTTTATTTTCTATATTTTCACTTTCTTCATTAGTAGTTTCCTCGTCATTATCACTTTTACCATCGCTACTATCTACAACTTCATCTTCTTTAACTTCATCTTCCACAATTTCATCTTCTATAACTTCATCTTCTTTAACTTCATCGCTATTTATATCTTCACTTTTTACAACATCTTCATCTAAAATTTCATCAGTAAAATCATCTTCTACCAACTCTATACTTTCATCAAAATAAGACTCTAAATTCATTCTTTCATAATTAGAGACTTCTAACTCTCCCTTATTAGTCATAAGGTCAATATTATTCCCATAAACACCAAAAAAAGTGTTTACAATTTGTATTGTAACCAAAACAATGCTTAATTTTTTACGAATATTAGAATTAAACATACCTATATAATAGCATATTCATTAGCATTTTTCAATAAATACAGTGAACTCAATATGATAAATGTGTGATTTTATTGTGTCTTCATTCACTTGACTATAAATATTAATGTGTTAAAATTATAAAATGAGTTAAAAAATTATGGCTATAAAATTATCTGACAAATTTACATACAAAAAAATAATTAGATTTACTATGCCGAGCATATTTATGATACTTTTCTCTTCTATTTATGGTGTGGTAGATGGTTATTTTGTATCTAACCTAATAGGAAGCGAGGCTTTTGCTTCTGTAAATCTCATATGGCCTTTTGAAATGATACTTGGCTCTTTTGGTATGATGATAGGAACTGGCGGTAGTGCACTCGTATCAAAAACACTTGGTGAAAAAGAAAATAAAAAGGCTAATGAATATTTTTCACTTCTTTTATACTTTTTAATACTCATAGGTATTATATTTTCATTTCTCGGTATAATGTTCACAAAAAATATTATACTTCTTTTTGACATTGATAACAAAACACGAAGTATGTCGCTTGTATATGCCAATGTTCTATTTTTATTTATTCCTTTTTTCATACTTCAAAATACTTTTCAAAGCTTTTTAGTTGTAGCAGAAAAACCAGAAATGGGACTAATAACTACCATAATCTCTGGTGTCACGAATCTCGTCCTTGATTATATGTTTATTAAAATTTTTAATTTGAATATATTTGGTGCCGCGCTCGCTACTGGTATCTCGCAAATGATGGGCGTCATTATCCCTCTCCTATATTTTATATTTAATAAAAACTCTAATTTAAGACTTGGCAAAACTCGCTGCTCACTAAATGTCATAATCAAAAGCTCAATAAATGGTGCGAGCGAAATGTTTAGCAATCTTTCATATAGTTTTATAAGTATATTATACAACTTTACTCTATTAAATCTCTATGGTATTGCTGGTGTAAGTGCCTATGGAGTTATTATGTATATTGGCTATATGTTTATGGCTGTGTTTTTTGGATATCCTATTGGTATTTCTCCTGTGATAAGCTATAACTACGGAGCAAAAAACAAAATAGAACTTAAAAACATATTTAAAAAGAGCATAATAATTATTTTTTCTTTCTCCATTGTGCTTACTTGTTTATCTTTCTTTTTGTCAAGACCACTCTCAAATATATTTGTAGGGTATGACGAATATTTGTTAAATTTAACCTCACATGGTATGAGAATATTTATAATGTCTTATCTACTTGCAGGATACAATATTTTTTCTTCATCACTTTTTACAGCCTTAAACGATGGGTTCACTTCTTCTGTTATATCTATATTTAGGACTTTCATTTTCCAAGTTTTATGTATAATAGTTATTCCAAAAATATTTGGCAGTGAAGGAATATGGCTCTCTGTTATATTCTCTGAGTCCTTATCTTTATTTATGTGCATTTATTTCCTATTATTAAACAATAAAAAATACGAATATATGTAGGGGCGAACACTTTAAGCCCAAGAACCGTAGGGGCGAGCACTGCGAGCCCAAAAACTGTAGGAACGAGCACTGCGAGCCCAAAAACCATAGGGCAAGCACTGCGAGCCCAAAAAACGTAGGGGCGAGCACTGCGAGCCCAAAAACTGTAGGGGCGAGCACTGCGAGCCCAAAAACCATAGGGCAAGCACTGCGAACCAAAAAACGTAGGGG
>CAMJKC010000115.1 GCA_946406305.1 uncultured Lachnospiraceae bacterium | reverse complement strand
GCAACAGAAAGCAGTTAAAAATGGTACTGCTGATATGAGTCTTGAAGAAATAAAAAAAGAGATTTATGGATAAATATACTAAAATATGTATGTAGTAATTGACACAAATGTAATAGTATCAGCATTTTTATCTTCAAAGCAAGATGCAGCAACAGTTTTAGTATTAGAAGCACTTTATAGTGGCAAAATTAGAATAGTTTATAGTGATGAAATTATTGCAGAATATGAAATGTTTTAAAGAGTCCCATGCTAAGATGGACTATTTTTATGTGATAAATTTGGTAAAACTTATATGATTTATAATTATAACAATATGATGAAGGTGGCTTATGATAGGAATAGGAACTATAATAAATAGTGTAGCGATAGTTATTGGTGGCTTTGTAGGAATAGTATTAAAAAAAATGTTTTCTCTAAACATGCAAGATGGATTAAAAAAAGCCTGTGGTATAAGTGTTATGTTTATAGCTATTGCTGGTGCTATGGAAGGTATGCTTAAAATAACTGGTGGGGTATTAGTTGCAGAGGAATCTATGCTTGTTGTGTTATGCATGACACTTGGGACTTTTATAGGGGAAGTAATTGGTATAGATAAAATATTTGAAAATTTTGGTATTTGGCTTAAAGATAAAACTGGAAACAAGAACGACAGTAGTTTTATTAATGCATTTGTTACGGCATCATTTACAGTATGCATAGGTGCAATGGCTATAGTAGGAGCGATAGAAGATGGACTAAGAGGTGATTTTTCAATACTTGCTGTTAAATCAATTTTAGATTTTATAATTATTGCGGTTTTAGCATCTTCTCTTGGAAAAGGAGCAATATATTCTGCAGTGCCAGTATTCGTTTTAGAGGGATTAATTACATTACTTGCAAAGTTTATATCTCCTTTGATGACAGAGATGGCAATAAATTATATTGGATTAGTTGGCTCAATACTTATATTCTGTGTAGGTATAAATTTGATATGGGATAATAAAATTAAAATTGCCAATATGCTTCCGAGTTTAATTTTAGCAGTGACATTTGCATATTTTAAGTTTAATTAAATAAAAAATTAGATTGCAAATATAAAATATTTATGTTAGAATCAATTATGGTAATTCGCATGAAAGGTGTATTTGCAAAACTTAATAGCTGTTGTAGATGTTGCATGAAAGCAATTCATTTTTCGTGTGCATGTAATATCTAATCATAATTATTAAAATTATTTATAAAATGCTACGGGAAATGAAACCGTAGCATTTTTTTATTTGTATGTGAATTACCTATAAAAAAGAATAGGAGATAAAATATTATGAAAAAAGTAGTAAATAACGCTTATGAACTTATTGGAGAAACCCCAATATTAAATGCGAAAAAGTATGCATTAAAAAATGATATTAAAGATGTAGAGTTATTAGTAAAACTTGAGTATTTAAACCCAGCAGGGTCTGTAAAAGATAGAATTGCTTATGCGATGATATTAGATGCTGAAAAAAGTGGTAAGTTAAAATCTGGTGGAACTATAATTGAGCCTACAAGTGGAAATACTGGAATAGGGATTGCATCAATAGCAACACAAAGAGGTTATAAGGCAATATTAACTATGCCTGAAACAATGAGTGTTGAAAGAAGAAATATGTTAAAGGCTTATGGTGCAGAAATTGTATTAACTCCTGGTAGTGAAGGGATGAAGGGAGCTATAAAAAAAGCAGAAGAGTTAAATAATCAAATAAGTAATTCTGTGATACTTGGTCAATTTGACAATCCTTCTAATGTTAAAATTCATTATGAAACAACGGGACCAGAAATCTGGGATGAAACTGATGGCAAAGTAGATATTTTTGTAGCAGGAGTTGGAACTGGTGGAACAATAACAGGTGTAGGAGAATTTTTAAAGAGTAAAAATCCTAACATCAAAATAGTAGCAGTAGAACCTACATCAAGTCCAGTTTTATCTAAAGGGACAGCTGGAGCACATAAAATTCAAGGAATAGGTGCAGGGTTTGTTCCAAGCATACTTAATACAAAAATTTATGATGAAATTATAACTATTGAAAATGAAGATGCATTTGACGAAGGAAGAAAATTTGCAAGTGCAGAAGGAATACTTGTTGGAATATCATCTGGAGCAGCACTTAAAGCCGCATCATTGCTTGCGAAAAGAAGTGAAAATGTAAATAAAAAAATAGTTGTCCTATTACCTGATTCTGGAGATAGATATTTATCAACACCATTATTTAACTCGGAGGCTTAAATGAAAAGTTATATAGGACTTAGAGATTCAATTAAAGGATATATTAATAGTTTATTTGAATATTTGTTTCCTCAAATATTTAGTGATAATTTAAATGCTAAGGTTAGTAGAGAAAATTTAATTGATGAGTTAAAATCAATTTTAAATTTTTTTGAAGAAGATAGTTCTATTATTGAAAATGAAGCAATTAAGTATGTTGATAACATTGAGCAAATAAAAGAATTAATAATGCTTGATGTCAAAGCTGGATACGATGGCGATCCAGCTGCAGCATCTTGTGATGAAGTGATGCTTTGTTATCCTGGGTTTATTGCTGTCAGTATTTATAGATTTGCACACCCATTATATGTTGATGGATTTAAAATAGTTGCGAGAATGATGACAGAGTATGCTCATAGTAAGACAGGTATAGATATTCATCCTGGTGCAAAAATAGGTAAAAGTTTTTTTATAGACCATGGAACTGGTGTTGTTATCGGAGAAACAACAGTAATAGGGGATAATGTAAAACTATATCAAAATGTAACTTTAGGAGCCAAAAGTTTTTCCAAGAATGCTGATGGAAGTCTTGTAAAAGGTATAAAGAGACATCCAAACATAGGTAATAATGTAGTTATATATGCTGGGGCTACTATTTTAGGAGGAGATACTGTAATAGGGGATAATGTGGTCATAGCTGGTAATTCTTGGATTACAAAAAGTATCAAGGAGTGTGAAAAATAATATTAAAATGAACCAAGTTGAAAAAAGATTATATTTAATTAAATATTTATTAGCTGAGAATAAGATGTATAGCGATGTAGATATTCCGAGTAGTGAAGATGATAAAAAAAGATTACTCAGAAGTTTGTTTAATGTGAGATTTCCATCACCTATTGATGATGAGTTTTTAAAAGTGCAAGATGAGTATTTGAAAGAAGAAACAAGACTTAAGGGAATTACCGACATAAAAGATTTGGAGCAGATTGAAGATAAAATATATTTGTGGAAAGGTGACATTACAACTCTAAAATGTGATGCAATAGTAAATGCAGCGAATAGTGGAATGACAGGTTGCTATATGCCGTGTCATGACTGTATTGACAATTTCATACATACTTATGCTGGCATACAATTAAGAAATGAATGTGATAAGATAATTAAAAAGCAAGGACATGAAGAAGAAACAGGACAAGCAAAGATTACAAGTGCATATAATTTGCCAAGTAAATATGTCATACATACAGTTGGGACAATTGTTAATGGAGGTGTGACTGAAAAAAATAAGGATGAATTAAAATCGTGCTATATGTCCTGCTTAAAACTTGCTGATGAAAATAAACTTGAAAGTATTGCATTTTGTTGTATATCTACAGGAGTATTTGGATTCCCAAATGAAACTGCAGCAGAAATGGCAGTAAATACTGTGAGAGATTATAAAAAAAATTCAAAAACAAAGTTAGAGGTGATTTTTAATGTATTTAAAGAATTTGACTACGAAATCTATAAGAAGTTACTTGGAAGATGTTAAGTTACTTAAAGAAAAAATAGAAAGTGCAGATTTTTTAGTTATGGGTGCTGGTGCAGGTCTTAGCACTTCAGCTGGATTTATTTATAATGGTGAAAGATTTAAAAAATATATGTTTGATTTTATGAAGGAATATGGGATAACAGATTTTTATAGTGGTGGTTTTTATCCATTTCCTACTAAAGAAATTATGTGGGCATTTTGGAGTAGAAATATTTATGTAAATAGATATTTAGATGCACCAAAAAATACTTACAAAAAATTATTAAATATTGTCAAAGATAAAAATTATTTTGTGATTACAACAAATGTTGACCATCAATTTCAAAAAGCTGGGTTTGATAAAAAAAGACTTTTTTATACTCAAGGCGACTATGGATTATTTCAATCAGTGAATAAAGGTAATAAAAAAACTTATGATAATGAAGAAATAATTTATAAAATGCTTGATGCTCAAGGTTTTGAGAGAAATGAAAAAGGTATATATGATATATTAGATGAAAAGAAAATATCAATGGAGATACCAACTGAACTTATACCAATATGTCCTGATGATGGGTCTAATATGACTTTAAATTTAAGATCAGATGATAATTTTGTTGAGGATGAGGGGTGGAGTAAAGCGTCTATACGATATTCAAATTTTATAGATAGTATTAAGAATCAAAAAGTTTTATATTTAGAACTTGGTGTTGGCATGAATACACCAGTAATTATTAAGTATCCATTTTGGAATATGGTTATTGAAAACAAAAAATCAAGTTATGCATGTATAAATTATAATGAGGCATTTTGTCCAACTGAAATACTTGATAGGTCAATTATTATAAATGAAGATATTGATAAAGTATTAGATGACATAGTTGAAAGTTGATGTATATTAAAAAGGAAGATAAAAAAATTCATAAAAAATTCACTTACATAAAAAGATATATAATGCTAATATATCAATAAAATAAAGTAATTACGAGGTAAAAAAATATGAATAGAATTACAAAAAAAGTTATTGAACTACTTATTATATCATTAATGGCATTTTCACTTATATCATGCAAAGGAAGTGAAAATATGTCTAATGAAGTAATAAGTGAGACATTAAATGTAAATGAGAGTAAAGAAGAATCAAGTGAAATGATGAAAGAAACAAATAATGATAATCAAGGTGGTGCAAGACAAGCTGGAGGTGGAAATAATAGACCAAATGGTGGAGGTGGTATTGATAAGTCAGATGATTTAACTTTACAAAGTTTAATTGAGTCAGAAGTTCCTAAGTTTAAGCAATTTAGTTATACTGATGATGTATCGGGGATAACAGTAAATTATAATTTATTTATACCTGAAAATTATGACTCAAATAAAAAATATCCTTTAGTGCAGTTCATACCTGATGCGAGTCTTTTTGGTAAAGATACTTTAAGTCAACTTACACAAGGATATGGTGGGCTTGTGTGGACTACTGAAGATGCACAAAAGAAGAATGAGTGTTTTGTTTATGTCCCTGCTTTTAGTGGCGGACTTAGTAATGACTATGAAACTATTCAAAGTAGAATGGAGAGTGTTGTTGATGATGACAACAATGTGTCAGAAGATGTATTTATAAAT
>CAMJKC010000114.1 GCA_946406305.1 uncultured Lachnospiraceae bacterium | reverse complement strand
AATTGTAAGAGAATTAAAGAAAATAAAAAATGTAAAAGTCTATGATGATTTAACAGTGAAAACGGCAGTTCTTGCTGTCATACAAAATAAAAAACAAGATAATGGGTGCTGTTTGCTAAGGTCTGAGATGGATGCATTACCGATTGATGAAAAAACAAATATAAAATTTAAATCAAAAATAAAAAATATAATGCATTCCTGCGGGCATGACGGGCATATGGTTTCGTTGCTTCTTACAGCAAAAATTTTAAGTGAATTACATGATGACTTAAAAGGGACAGTAAAATTTTTATTTCAACCAGGTGAAGAAATAGGGGCTGGATGTAAAGAATTAATTTTACAAGATAAAATATTAGAAAATAAAAAAGTTGATTTTGCTATTGCAATACATAATTTTCCAAGTTTTAAGAAAGGAATGATAGTGATTCCATATGATAAAGCTTATGGGTATAGGGCAAAGTTTAAAATTAGAATTATTGGTAAAGCGGGGCATGGCTCTTTCCCAGATACTTCTATAGACCCTATAGCAATATCAAATGTTATATACCAAAATTTGCAATTGATAATGACGAGAAAAGTTGACCAAACGGTAGCAAGAACTTTATCAGTTTGTTATGTCAATGCTGGGGATGAAAATATTTCAAATTGCATTCCAGAAAGGTGTAATATGGGTGGGACCATTCGCTCATATGACTATGATGTTTTATTAAAAACAATAAAAGAAATAAAAAAAGTAACAACTAATATGTCAAAACTATATAGTGCAAAAATAAGTGTAGAATATAGTTTGGGAGATGCTGTTATAAATGATAAAGAACTCGCAAATGAGTTTTATGAATTTTTGAAAACATTTTATAAAAATGAAGTTGAGTTGGATTATAGGCAACACTTGGGGGCAGACAATTTTTCCGAGATAGCAAAAAGGGTCAAATCATTATATTTTTTTATAGGCAGCAAATATAATGAATTTTTGCATAGCGATAAATATAGATTTGACACAGAAAACATAAAAATTTCTTCAAGTGTATTATCAAAATTTATTTTGTATAAGTTAAATAAGTTTTAATTTATAAATAAAAATATTAAAATATAGTTATGGATAATAAATTTACAAAAAGTGAATTAAAAAAACTTGAAAAGAAGAGCAAATCAAAAAAAGAGATGTTTTTTGATTTGTTAATATCTTTTTTGCCTTTATTGTCTTATGCAATATCAATATTAGAATATTTGTTTATAAAAGATAAATATGAAAATGATTACAAATATAGATATGTAATTTTTTTAACAGTTATTATAGTTTTGTATTTATTCTTCTTAATAAAGAATTTATATATATATCTAACTTGTGGTGATGACGAAAAATATATAAAAACAAAAAATAAATCTCTTTGGCTATTTGTCATATTTTTGTTTTTGACATTATTTGACTATTTGACATTAAAAACAGGGATTTTAATGTATCCTTTTATACCTTGGGTTAATGATATTATTAATATTTCTATAGAAGATTATAAAAATTTAACTATAAGCACATTATATAGTTTAAGACTTTTATTAATAGGATATATAGTAGGTGTTGTAACTGGTTTAGTCACTGGTGTCTTATGTGGGTATAGTAAGAGAGTGAGATATTGGATAAACCCAATTTTAAAAGTATTGGGGCCTATACCTACTGCAACATGGATACCATTAATAATGATTATATCATCTTCGCTTTTTTTAGGAGCAGTGTTTATAATTTCTCTCGGAGTGTGGTTTTCAGTATCTGTCGCTACGATGATAGGTATAATGAATGTTGATAAATCTTATTATGATGTAGCAAAGACACTTGGTGCAAATGATAAAGATTTAATTTTTAAAGTTGCTATACATTCTGCTATGCCAAATATTTTGCAGGGGATGACTCAAGGAATGAGTTCAGCCTGTATATCGCTTATGGTAGCAGAGATGCTCGGTGTAAAAGCAGGGCTTGGTTGGTATATAACTTGGTCACAATCTTGGGCATCATATAATAAAATGTTTGCGGCTATAATAATTATATGCTTAGTTTTTAATGTGGTATCAAAAATTTTGGATAGTATAAAAAAATACTTACTTAGATGGCAAAATTCAGGAGGGGACATTGAATAGTTCAATTTTAAGTATTAAAAATATATCAAAAAGTTTTGCCAAAATTGATGAGGATAGCATTACTCATGCAATATCAAATATTAATATTGACTTAAAAGAGAATGAATTTGTAAGTATTGTTGGACCATCAGGTTGTGGAAAATCGACTATACTTAGGCTTATAGCAGGGTTAATATTCCCAACGATGGGAGAGATATTTTTTGAAAATAAAAAAATACAAGGCCCAAATAGAGATATAGGCATGGTGTTTCAAAAGCCGACACTATTTCCATGGCTCACAGTAAAAAAGAATATTTCATTCGGGCTTGATATAAATAATGAATATGAAGAAAATAAAATAAATGAAATGATTAAAATGATAGGATTAAATGATTTTGCTAATGACTACCCAGGTCAATTGTCGGGAGGTATGGCACAAAGAGTTGCAATAGCGAGAGCAATAATCAATAATCCAAAAGTTTTGCTCCTTGATGAGCCATTAGGTGCTCTTGATTATTTTACGAGAATGAATATGCAAGATGAGATACTTGAAATATGGAAAGAAAAGAAACAACTTATAATTATGGTAACACACGATATAGAAGAAGCTATATATATGAGTACAAAAGTTTATGTCATGGAAAAAAATCCTGGTCGTATTAAAGAAGAAGTAAAAATAGATTTACCATATGATAGAGATAGAACAAGTTTAGAGTTTGTAGAATATAAAAACAGGATATTAAATTTAGTAAAATTTTAAAAAATTAAATATAAAAATTGGAGGGTATTATGAAAAATTTAAAAAGAATTATTTCAATTGTAATGCTAGCTATGGTGTTTGGTTTAGTCGCTTGTTCAACAAAAGATACTGTAGAGGTAGATGGTAACTCTGACAGTCAATTAACATGGGAAGAGAGATGGGAAAAAGAGCCATTTTATGGAAAAACTATAACTTATTGGATTCAAGATCCTTGTCAATCTGGACCAAGAGTTGCAGACCTTATGGGGTATTTTAAAGAAGAAGGTTTAACTGTAGAGGGACTAAAAGGAAAAAGTTATACAGAACCTCTTGGAACAAATAAATGTCAAGTAGCTGTAGGTCACATTGCTACACTAATGGTTCCATCAACTAATGGAGTTGATTTATCTTTTGTAGGAGGTGCTCATCATGGCTGTAAATCATTATATGCACTTGCTGATGGTAATTTTACTACCACAGAGTCTTGGAAAGGACAAAAAGTAGCAGTTCCAAATGGTATAGGTGCCTCTGATTACAATATAACTGCTTGTTTAATTGACGCTGATGGCATAGACCCTATAAATGAAGTAGAGCTTGTTCAAGTTGACAACGGTGCTTGTGTTCAAGCAATGGGAAATGGAGAAATTGCTGCCGCTATTCTTGGAGATGGTTTTGCATACAATATGGTAAAAGATGGGAAATTAGTTAGAGTTCGTTCTCTTCTTGATGATGACTTTAAAGGCAAAACTTGTTGTGTTATAGCAATGAACACTACTTTTATAAAAGAAAATCCAATAACGGCAAGAAAAGTTTTAGATGCTATAAACAAGGCACATGACTATATGAGAGAATATCCAACTGAATCAGTTAATATGTTGATTGACGATGGAATTATGACTGGTGGGTTTGAAAAAAATTTCGCAGTGCATACTTCATTAAATTTTGGAATAAAAGAAAATGATAATGAAAAAAGTTTGTATCAATATGCTAAAGATTATATTAGACTTGGGCTTCTTACAAAATATAAAAATGCAGATGACGTAATGAAAAAAGTTTGGACACCAATACCTGAATATAAATAATTTTAAGGAGTTTGATTTTCTATGGAAAATAATTTTGATTTACCAGAAAAATTTGAAGAATTTAGTGAAGCGAGAAGAAATGGTTTTATTAAAGCGAAAGAATTAAAGGAAAGAGGTGGAAGGCTTGCTGGAATATTTTGCACTTATACTCCAGTTGAGATATTTGATGCAGCAAATGTTATACCAGTTTCACTTTGTGGCATGAGTGATGAAACAATACCTGCTGCTGAAGTGAATCTCCCCAAAAATTTATGCCCACTTATTAAATCAAGTTATGGATTTGCAGTATCTGATAAGTGTCCATATACTTATTTCTCTGACATTATAGTAGGAGAAACAACTTGTGACGGAAAGAAAAAGATGTATGAAATGCTTGGCGAGTTAAAAGATACCTATATATTACATTTACCACAAGGTGTTGACAGACCTTATGCTCTTTCTATGTGGAAAAGTGAGATAATATTATTAAAAGAAAAATTAGAAAAAAAATTCAATATAAAAATCACTGAAGATGATTTGAGGAAAGCATGTGAAGACAGAAATAGAGAACGAGAAATAAAGATAAGGTTGTTTGAATTAAATAAATCAACACCGCCAAAGAGTTTTTATATGAACCTTCATAAAGTAGTAGATAGTTTAAATTTTTCATTTAATAGAAGTGAAGATTTAAAAAAGATTGAAGAAGTTATAAATAAAATAGAGGATGATTTTAATAATGGAATTAGACCTGTTAAAGAAAGTGCAAAAAGAATTATGATAACTGGCTGTCCTATTTCTGGAGTTCTTGATAAAACAGTGGGAGAGATAGAAAAAAATGGTGGCTGTGTTGTAATAATGGATAACTGTAATGGTATAAAGTCAGCAAGAAATATGATAGATGAGAATGCAAATGATATTTATGAAGCAATAGCAAAAAGATATATGCAAGTTGCTTGTGCAGTGATGACTCCAAATGACAATAGAATGAATCAAATAAGAGAGTTAGTTAGTGAATACAAAGTAGATGGGGTAGTAGATGTAGTTCTTCAGAGTTGTCATCCATTTGATGTTGAAAAGTATAAAGTAAGTAAACTTTGTAAAGAGTTAAATGTTCCTTATCTCCCTATAGAAACTGATTATAGTAAAACTGATGTAGGGCAGTTAAGCACAAGATTTGAAGCTTTTTTGGAGATGTTATAAAAAAAATATTAAAATAAAGGAGAAAAAATTATGGCTGTTGATTACAAACAAATGTGGAAAGACCTCGGTATGGATATCGAGAACCACGATAATTTATGTGCTGCTTTACCTGTTGCATTTACAGATGTGTATCTAATGCAAAAAAATCGTCCAAAAGGAATGGAATTTTGGGATACTGTAGTAGGTGCAATACATGGTATTAGACCTGCTGAACTTATTGAAGCGAAAAAAAATGGACAAAAAGTATTCGGAACTTTTTGTGTGTATGTGCCTGATGAGATAGTTATAGCTTGCA
>CAMJKC010000113.1 GCA_946406305.1 uncultured Lachnospiraceae bacterium | reverse complement strand
GGTAAAAATATGAAAAAGAAATTTAAAAATAAGTTATTAGTTTTATCTATGTTTTTTATGTTAAATATGATTTGTTGTGTAAATTCTACTTTTGCCGATAGCTATGATGGACCGTGGCCAAATGGAGAGCCTGCATACATAGAAGCTAAAGATAATTATGCAAATGTTAGAAAAGGTGCAGGGACACAATATGAAATTATTGATAAACTTGATAATGGGACTTTAGTTAGAGTATTTGGAAGTATAAAAAATAAAAAAGGTGAGAAGTGGTATTGTATAGGAAATGATAATCACTATGCAAGGTCAAAGGGAGTTTTAAAGGCTGATTGTGGGTGGACTCATGAGAGTAATATTAAGCTTGGAGAAAAAACTAAATAATTAAATTTATATATTATGTAAAGACTTGTCATTATTTATATAAAATATTTAATATATGTAAAAATGATGAAATGATAATAATCTTAACATTTAATTATTTATAAAAAATAAAGAGGTGAGATTTTTATATGAAATTTAAAAATTTTAATTTAACAATTAAAAAGTTACTAATGTATATAGTTTTATTGTGTCTTGTTATACCAAATAAATTTGTGTTAGCGAAAAATATGACTGATGCTGAAAAAGAAAAATTGGCAAAAGAAATAATGAGTAAAATTGAAATTAAAAATGATAAACAATATGAAGTAATAAATAATGCTGATGGAACTAAAATATATGTGATATACAATACTTTAGGGAAAACAAATAATAAAAATACACCTGACAATTTATTAAAACAAACTGAGAAAGATGTAAATTTTTATTATAGTGAGATAGGCGGCAATCATTTTGATAATGGAGTGTATAATCATAAAATAGAACTTTTAAAACTTGCTAAAGAACTTAATTTGAATAATTTACTAACAAAAATGAAAGATTTTTGTTATCATCCATATGCTGTGTGTGAATATGATAAATTTACAAAAGAAGAACTTGTGACATTAAAAAAGGAGTTAGAAAAAGTTTTTGATGAGTATAAAGAAATTGACCATGGTGGACCTATAGGATTTGCCAGTAACAGTGTTATAGCGAATATTAAAAGTATAGATATCGCAATAAAAAATTATAATGAAGAAAATCATAAAAAATATAAAAAATTGCCAGAGTATATGCTTAATGATGGTGTATATGATAAATATTTTACACTTTCTAAAAACTTAGTGAATGTATATATGTCGCCTTATGAAGGAACATATAAAAGAACACCAGTAAATAGAACAGAAATAAGAAACATAAAAGATATGGGCGAATACTATGAGGCAAATATCATATTTAGAGAAAATGTGTCTATTGATAGAGAGATTGGCGATAAAATAAAAAAAGATGATATTGTAGTTTTATGGACTTGTCCAATTAATGAAATGAATAAAGAGAATGCTTTGATTTTAAAATGCATTAGTATTTATAAATTTGAAAAATCAGATAGTGATGAAGAGTATAATAAAATCTATATTGGGCATCAACAAAGTTACTTTAAGCTGATAAAAGGAAATGATGAGTATAATTATGATAGTGGGAATGATGATTGGGGTTCTGACTCATTGGAAGATTCAGACTACTTTATAAGATATGAAGAGAGGGAATATGTATTATGGGAAATGGAGCCAGAATCTATTGAACATGTTGCTCAAATAATAAAAACGAAAGTTAGAATTTTAAAAAATGCAAGAGTTTTTGGAAGTTATTTTTTAGACTCAGTTGACAAAGCTTTTAGCAATAATCATGACTACGAATTTAAAGAAAAATTTAAAGATGTGGTATTGAGTGATATTTATAATAAGTATATAAATTTTAATTATCCGTATGGGAACGAATATTACTATCCAATTGTTATTGAAAATAAAGATTTAGATGAAGATGACAAATATTTGTGTGATAATTTCCAATATGTAACAATGCTCACGTATGATGAAAAAGGTTACATCACTGGTATTTATAAAGGCGAAAGTTAATATGTATGAAATATTAAAGCATTTAATTATAACTGAAGTGGTAGAGATAGGAGTAGCTTTCTTACTTGGTGTTAGAGAAAAGAAAAATATAATATTAATTTTTATTATAAATATGATTACAAATATTCCATTAAATGTTATTTTAATTTATATAGTAAGCAATCAAGTTTTATATTTATCGGGCTATACTGGGATAAGTATTTTTGTTTGGTATAATATAATAGTAGCATTTTTTGAAATTATAATTTTATTTGTAGAAGCAATTTTTTATTATAAGAGAATAAATTTTAATAAAAACTGTTTTTTTTATAAATATAAAAATAATTTTTCCCGATACTTTTTTATGTCATTTATTTTAAACATAAGTTCTATAATAGTTGGAAGGATATTTGGTTGATAAATATATCTTAAAAACTATATTCATACACAAACTATATAATGAATTTAGATATATTTATGAAAAAGGAAATAATATTAATAAAGGTTGTGAATGTTTTTTGGTGAGAGATTAGGCTGTTAAGGTTTTAAGATATAGAAGAGTTTTATGCAAAATATATATAAAACTAACTATAAAAATATCCTAAATGCATAAAAACTCACCGAGAAAATATCCTAAATACATAAAACTCGCTTGAAAAAAGTGCAAAATCAAGAGAATACGAATCTTGTGTAGAATGGTTAGTTGAAGCTGGAATAGTCGTTAAATGTAATAATTTACATTTGATTGAATTTCCACTTGATGGAAATAAAATAGATGATTGCTTTAAAATATATATGCAAGATATTGGATTACTTATATCTATGTTTGAAGATGGGACACAATTTGATGTATTAAATAATAAATTATATACATATAAAGGAGCGATATTTGAAAATTTTGCTGCAGATGTTTTGTCTAAGATGGGTAGAAAATTGTACTACTATAGAAAAGATTCAGGACTTGAAATTGATTTTGTTATGAGATATAAAAATGAATGTACTCCATTAGAGGTAAAAGCAACAACAGGAAATGCAAAAAGTTTAAATACAGTTATAAAAAATAAAGAAATATATCATATTGATAATGGTATAAAAATAGGAAATTATAATGTGGGAAGAGAAAATAATATACTTACACTTCCATTATACATGTTATTCCTGTTAAATGATGATGAGTAATATCATAATAAATAAAATAGTCTGAAAACGTTTTTTAATGCTATTAAAAATAAGGTTATTATATTTGAGAAAAATTTTATATATTTATAAATGAAAAAATTAGTATTTTTGAAATAATAAAACATTTAATAAAAAAAGTAATAAATATTTAATTTGAGGTAAAGAAGTCAATGAAAAAAAATAATATAAAAAAACTTTTACATATAATAATTACTTATTTTTGTTTATTATATTTTTGCTTTTTTCTTGTCAGTTGTAAAAATGATACTGGTATTTTAACTAACAATGTTATGGATAAAGATATAGAGAGTGAAAACGAAGAAAATGAAAGTAAAAATGATGAAAGTAAAGAGTATATAGAGATTAATTTAACTACAGATGACTTAAATATTTATAAAAGTGATAAATTTGTTTTACTTAAAAATGTAATTCCAAACATTTATGAATCAATAAAATATTATGGGTATGAAAATTTTATAGGGAAGCCAATTTCTGGTTATGAAGATAATGTTGCTATATTAACTAAAGAAGCGGCAGATGCTTTAAAAAAGGCAAATGAAGAGTTTAATAAATTAGGTTTTGGTATAGTTATTTATGATGCATATAGACCAATGAGAGCTGTTAATGAATTTGTAAATTGGACTGAAAATGAAGATACAAAAATGAAACAAAAATTTTATCCTAATGTCAATAAAAGTGATATGATAAAAAATGGTTATATATCAAAAAAATCAGGTCATTCAAGAGGAAGCACTATAGATTTATCTTTATATAATTTAAAAAATTTAAATTTATTGGATATGGGTGGTGAATTTGATTATTTTGGAGAAAAGAGTCATTATGATTATAAAGGACTCACTTTAGAGCAAAAAGAAAATAGAAAAATTTTAAGAGACACAATGGTAAAATATGGTTTTAAACCTATAAGCACTGAATGGTGGCATTTTACTTTGATAGATGAGCCATATAAGGATGAATATTTTGACTTTCCAGTATCAAAAAAGCTTGATGTAGTATTTGATGAGAATAAAAACAAAAGAATAAATATAGAAGTTATCGGAGACTACATAGATGCTGATGGGAATATTGATTATAATTATAAAAATAAGAAATATGTAAATTTTGGAATAGAAAACTTAGTTAAGTCAGAAGGTGAAAAATATGTTAATGAGGACTTAAAAAGTATTTAAATAAGTTTAATGATATTTTAAGTGATGATGAGGCTAATTTAATTTTATATAATTTGCCGTTTTTAGAACATAGAATATATTTTGATGTAGATTATAATGATTATACTAAAGATGAAATGGAAGAAATGTTAAGTGTTTTATTGAAAATATATAATAAAGAAAAAGAAGAGTTGGAAATAAAATACTTTGATGGTATGGAAGATTCATATTATCCTTATGGATATAATAAAAGTTTTTTAATATCAAATATAAAATCTTTAAAAAATGCTATTGATAGAAAAGAAGATGTGAATGTAAATAGAGATGAACTTTCAATATGTTATTATAATGAAGATTTATTATCTGGGAAATATGATATTTTGAGTGTAAGTAATTTGATAGAAAATTCTTATTATGAAGTTGAATTGATAAAAAGAGAAAGTACTATTAGGGAATTGTTTATAGAAAATGATTCTTATGATAAAGCCTCTAATATGTTGAAAGTTGGAGACATAATAGATATATATGGTAGAGATATAAGAGAAGAGGATATTTTTTATAAACATAATATATATAAATATTTAGGTAGAGATGATAAGGTTAGCATAGATAGGTTTAACTTTAATGGGAATGTAGTAGAAGAAAATAGTTATAATAGAGAAAAACTTGATTATATTTTTAAAGTATATAAAGTTAGAGTCCTAAAAAATGCAGCATTTTTAAACATAAGTGAAGACTATGGTTATGACATTAATGGATTTGATATATATGAATATCATGGTAATGTAGATATAGATAATCCAATAAACAATTTACAGATAGAAAAGAATTTATTTATGAATAAATTTGATGAGTATAAAAACAAAACAAAAAATTTAGAAGATTTTACAGTGCAAAAAAGTAATTTGGATGGCGATTATATATCACAGATTGTTTTTGATGAAAAAGGGTATGTAACACATTTGTATAGATATGCAAAATATTATTGGTAATTTGTTTTTTAATATTTAAATGAAGCTTGGGCTCGAAAAGCTTCGCCCCTACTACCGACTACCTCAAGTTAGGCTCGCAATGCTCACCCCTACAGTTTTG
>CAMJKC010000112.1 GCA_946406305.1 uncultured Lachnospiraceae bacterium | reverse complement strand
TAAAGTAACTACATATTCTAAACCACTTGCGACTGCATTATTTTTAAAATTAGCATTACTTATGGTGGCTATTTTAGTGTCTTTAAATGACAATGCCCCACCATAGAAGTGAGCTATATTATTTTCAAATTTTACACCATCAGCTATATCTACTTTTTTGCAACCTTCAAAAGATATTGCACCGCCATTATATTTTGTATAGTTTTTCGCAAAAGTAGTATTCGCAATATTTACCTCTCCTACATTGCAAAATCTAAATACACCACCATTTCCTTCTGATGTACTATCTTCATATGCAATTACAGATGGGGTTGTAACTCCTTTTTGTATATTTAAATCAACTTTTTTCACATTTGAACAGGCAGCACCACCAGAACTTCTACCCTTACTTACATTACGAGAGAATACATTTTTATCTAAATTTACATAAACATAATCCCCACTTCTTTCACCACCAATAAATGTAAATCCAATACCTATTTTTGAATCAAGTGTTCCCTTACTTATGTCTTTATTTCCAATAAAACTATTATTTTTAATTTTTACTTCTATTTCTTCCAAGCTCATTAAATTTTTTGCTTGTGTAATAGTCAAAACACCACAGTTATCAAAAGTATTTGAATATTGAAATGTATTATCTTCAATTTCCATACTGGTTCTTACATTTTGGAATAAAAGCAAACCATTTGGTTCATCAGCACCATATGGATTCACTGGGCTTTGAAATACATCTTTTATAGTATCCTTTTTCTTTGTCCCATCAGTTTTTACATATCTCTCTATATCAAGTGATCTTTTGTATATCCAAGGATAAGAGTTACCTTCTTCATACACCGCTTCATACTGAGACCTCTCTTGTCCTAATTCATCATTTCCACTTTCTCTTAAGCTATCTGTTCCTCCTATTGTATTGTTATACAGAATTAAATGACCAAAACTAAAATCACAGTATTTTATATTTACTACTGCACCTTTATATGCCATACAGCCAATAAAAGAACTTTTTTCCATTACAAAACTGTTAACATAGTTAGCGCAAATTAATCCACCTTGTGTTCCTATAAGTCTTTTTGCTTTTACGTTATACACTTCAATTGTATAGTTGGCTAAATCTTTTCCTTCCTCTACATCTGATGATGTTGCTATATAAAGAAATGCTGCACTTTCTTGATTTGCTCCTTGCCACTCACCACCAACTTCATTTGGTATCATAGAACGAACATCTTCTATTGATATCCCATATAACCCTACATAACAATTACCAGTAGCTGACATTCTTATAAGTGCCTTTGTTCCTTGTGTTGAGCCTTCTTTCAAACGATATTTTTCACTTTTCTTTATAGTAGATAAGTCACCACCAGTAGGTGAATCTATAATATCTGCATAATAATCTGCTGTTATCTTTCCAGAATATGTGTAACAGTTACATATACTTAAGTATTGATTTCCGCCTATAAAGTTAATAAAACCATTGTATCCAAATGTAAGTGTCTTTCCATTTAAACACAAAACAAAGTGTGAGGCCTGATTTTCTAATTTATCTGCAACTACTATCTCTTCATCTATTCTTATATCTGTAGATAAATAATAATTACTACTAGACCAAGTAGCTTTTTTTACCACATTTGTACTTATACTTTTCCAAAGACTCTCAGAAATAACTTCATGCCGCAATGTTATTTTAGAATGTGTGTATCGACCATAACATTGAAAACCACACATAGGATGTGCAGCAACGGAATGGTCTGCAGCACCATAAAACACCAAGTCTGGCTCTTCAAATTCATCTGGGTCTAAAAGAACACCTGAATTATTAATCAAGTCAACATCACTTAAAGACTCATCTATATCCTCACCTATACTTTCATCTACACCTTCATCTATTCCTACATTTGTGTTCTCATCTACACTTTCATCTATTTCTACATTTGTCTCTTCTTTCTCATAGTCACTTTGATCAACTGTTCCTGTCAATGCAAATGCTGCAGTTTCTAATCTCATTTCATTTTTAACTGCTTCTTCTTCATATACTTCGTCTTCAACAAATTCTGTTGGTTCTTCATAATTCTCTGTCTCTTCAATATCTTCTTCTACATTTTCTGTCTCACTCGTTTCTACTTCTTCTGTTTCTTTTGTCTCTTCTCTTTCTACTACTTCTTCATTATTTTCACTCGTCTCTACTGTTTCGTCAACTTCATCAATTTCATTTGCTGTTGATACAATTTCTACAATTTCACTACTTTCTACATTCTTTTCATCTTCATTTTGAAGCTTTTTATTTTGCTCGTTATACTTTGCTTCTTCCATAGCTAAAACTTGTGCTACACGATATGCTAATTTTTCTCTATCTATACGAGCATGGATTTCGCTACCAATTTTTGCATCCTTTGCTTTATATGTTGAAGCAGCATTACCTACTATACCTTTCTCTTCCTTCAAATCAACCTCATTTGCAAGAAGTTTTCCTTCAGTTCCATCAACATATACATCTACATATTCATATTTAACATTTTCTACAACTGAATCATAAGCACTGTTCTCTTTTAATTCTTTTTCATTTTTTTCAAATTCTTCACTGCTTCCATAAACTACTACATTTTCCTCTTCTATTGAGTCTTCGTCTAAATTTTCATCTGCCAAATTAGTATTTTTAGTAACAACTTTTACTTCTAATACATTGTCATTTTTTACAGATGAATCTACAACTTCACCTACCCACTCTTTTTCTACATACTCGCCATTGTCATTTTTTTCAACTGTATTCTTCTTGTCATCTGTCACATTTTCAATATCAACATCATCAAATTCTTTTGTTATGATTGTCTTATCTTCATTTAAAGCCTTTTGTTTACTTTGATAATCTTCTATAGTATTTTCAAATGTTAAATCTACTGCATCTATAATCCAGTCTGCTTTTACCCTAACTACTTTTTCATTGCCATATTGATCAAGAAGTAACACTTTAACAGTATCTGCAAATTGTTTTCTATATTCACTTTCAGGTAAAACTTTAGTATATCCTACTTGGTCCTCCATGAGCAATTTTTTAATTCTCCACTCACTTTTTGTAGCTATACTTTCTGTAGCTCTTATATATCTTGTTATTGTTTTAACAACTACATTACTCTCTGTTGATTTTACTAAAACTAAATCACTTGCAGTTGATATAGTTTTTAAGTACTCTAAATCACTCATTTCACTCTCTGTTGCTACATCTTCTAACACTTCACTTTCTGTTGCTATATTTTCTTCTGAAACAGTTTCAATCTCACTCTCTGTTGAGATATTATCTTTTGTTTCTTCAGCTACTACACTTTCTGTCTCTTTAGTCTCTGTCTCTTCAGTCTCTGTTTCTTTAGTTTCTGTTTCTGTTTCTTTACTCTCTGTTTCACTCTCAACTATAGTTTCACTTTCACTTTCTTTATTACTTGTCTCTTCACTCTCTTTAGTACTTGTTTCTTCACTTTCTACTATAGTTTCAGTTTCGCTTTCAGACTCACTTGTCTCTTTGCTTTCTTCTTTACTCTCTTCCTCGCTCTCTTTTATATCTGTCTCAGTTTCTTTTGTCTCTTCTTCAACGACATGTGTTTCATCTTCTTCTGGCTCTTCTACATATTTGGTATCACCATCTATAGACTCCTTCCCTGTAGGAATTATTTCTGAATCAGGAGTAGCAAAATCAGACTCAGTATTTTTTTCTGAATCATCTTCTTCTGCTAACTCTTCTTGCTTCAAATCACCCTTAGCAGTATCAGTGTTTGAAGCTCCCTCACCCAAAACTATATCACCATCAATATCACCGTCAGCCGGAACACCATCAACTGTGTTGCCTTTTATTACAGTGGTCTCCTCGTAATATTCCTCATGGCTCTCATCTCTGTAGTCCTTATACCTATCTCCGGCATAATCAATACTACTCTCATAAAATTCATCAATACCATCGGCAAGGGATGAAAAACCATTGCTACATATAGTCATACAAACAATCAAGACTATAGATGTTATTCTTTTAACTTTTTCGTTAAACATATTGATACCTCACATGTTTTTTTCTATTTTTTTCATAGGCCTATTTTTCAATAAGCCTATGATTACTAACTATTTTTTAATTCCTGTGAATCACACCAAATTGGTCAGTTCTTAAGCCATTACCAAATGAAGCATTTTTTACAAGTGCACCGTATGGAATTGAACTATTAGCATTATCATTAAAGTAATATTCTGCTCCTGCTATAGATACAATGCCTGTAACCATCTCTCCTTGAGTATCTCCTGCTTTCTCATTTAAGTAATATGTGTATCCACCATCTTCTATCATACCTGTTTGCATTACACCGAGTGCATTAAATTTATATATCTTATATCTGTTATTTGCAAGAACTGTGTACCATCCGTTTGTAGCTGTTGTTCCTGCATTATTTATTCTTAATCTATAAGTATTGCTTGCAGCATCGTAATCCCATTGTGGATTTAAAACTTCTACTCCTTTTATAGGTGAGTTCTGTCTTGCTTCTTTTATCTTTAATTCAGATTCCTTACCTACTATATTACCTACTGCATCTACCACATAGCCATCTGGGGTTACTGTGTTTGTAGCCATTGCTCCATCTGTGCCAAAGAACAATATCCTACCTGCCACATTTTGCCAACCTTGTTGCATCTTTCCTACTTCAGTTCCCTCTGTTGCAAAATAGTATGTCTTATTGTTGAAGTTATATAAGCCTTTTACCATAGCACCTGTTGTGTCAAATGCATAATATGATTCTTTACCACTGTCATTTATGCTATATATACCGTTTGTAGCATATACTGATATGTTGCTCACACCATCTGCTTGATTTACTTTTATATTGTTATTAACTTGGAAATACCATTTATTTGAATTTGGCTCATATACCCAATTTCCAGTTATCTTATTTGCAGTGTTGATAGCGAGTGCAGCACCTGGTGTATTAGTGTTATTTGTTATATTGCTTGAGTTATCTATACCTATACCACCTATAGAAACACCTCCACCTGTTCTGGCGCCGCCGCCACCGCCGCCGCCACCGCCGCCGCCTCCACCACCAGAGCCACCACTTTTAACTCTAACTCCAGTTGTATTTGACGACCACATAGCATAGAATACTAATCCTTCATTTTCTTGAGCCATAGCGGACAAATTGTTTATTGTTTGATTCAATGTATAACTTCTACCACCTCTTCCTGTCTTACTTGTTGACCAATAAGATATGTAGTGGTTAGCCATAGTAAATCCAAAATTAGGTATTGTGTATGGTGCTCCATCTATTACTTGAACTGACACTGGAGTTCCTTCTCCGCCGTTAGGGTCAAACACTACATAATATTTTAATGTGCTCCAATGTGCCTTAAATTCTACTCCATTATGCGAATCTAAGAATTGATTTATATCTATTGCCTCAGAAGTTGTAGAACCATTTGGCAATTCCCAATACTCAAACTTTGAA
>CAMJKC010000111.1 GCA_946406305.1 uncultured Lachnospiraceae bacterium | reverse complement strand
ACTACAAATAGCTAATTTATTGTTGGAGGACATTAAATGATTTTTGCTATAAGAGGAGATATACTATATACAAAAAAATTAGGAGTTGTTTCTGAAAATATTGACTCCTATATTATATGTGAAGATGGTATAGTAAAAGGAGTTTACAAAACTATACCATCAAAATATAAAAATATTAAAGTATATGATTATAAAAATAAACTTATAATTCCGGGGCTTGTAGATACACACCTCCATGCACCACAATATTCGTTTATTGGTATGCACATGGATTTGCCACTTTTGCTTTGGCTCAATAAATATACTTTTAAAGAGGAAACTCAATATAAAAATATGGCTTATGCAAAAAAAGCATATAATATTTTTATAAAAGATTTAAAAAAATCCCCAACAACGAGATTCTCTCTATTTGCCACAATACATGTGCCTGCAACATTATACTTGATGGAAGAACTTGAAAAAACCAACCTCGTAGGGTTTGTAGGCAAAGTGAATATGGACAGGAATAGCATAAAATCCTTACAAGAGACAACTGATAAATCATTAAAAGATACTCTATTTTGGATAAAGGCTCAAGAAAAATTAAAAAGAATAAAACCTATAATTACTCCAAGGTTTGTTCCAAGTTGTTCATTAGAGTTACTAAAAGGTTTATCAAAAATAGCAAATGAATATAAACTTCCAATACAGTCTCACTTGTCAGAAAACAAATCAGAAATAGAGTTAGTAAAAAGTTTACATAAAGAAAGTAGCTGTTATGGAAGTGTATATGATGACAATGGATTATTCGGCAACACGACAAATACCATAATGGCTCACTGTGTATGGTCAGAAGATAAAGAAATAAATTTGATGAAAAATAAAAAACTGTGGGTTGCACATTGTCCATCTTCAAATAGAAATTTGAGTTCTGGTATGGCACCAATAAGAAGATATTTAGATGAGGGTATAAAAGTATCTCTTGCGACCGATGTAGCTGGTGGTTCATATTTATCAATGTTTAGAGCTATGGAAGATGCTATAACTATGAGTAAGATGAGAGAGTGTATGGTTGATAAAAATTTGAGAGCACTAAATATAAAAGAAGTATTTTATTTAGCGACAAAAGGTGGTGGGGAGTTTTTTGGAAAGGTAGGAAGTTTTGAAACAGGGTATGAGTTAGATGCTATAGTCCTTGATGAAAAAGATATACCTACAGTTCATATGGATAAATTAAAACTTATAGAGAGATTTGAGAGATTTGTATATAGGCCAAATGATAAATTAATAGCAAAATTTGTAGCAGGAAAAAAAATAAATATAAATTAAATTTTTAGGAGGATAAAAATGGATTTTGAGCAAAATTATAATAACAATTATGCTAACAGAGATGATGAAAAAGCATACAATGAGTATAAGGAAAAAGAAAATGAAAAGGTAGAAAAAGATTGGCTTGAAAAGGGTAAAGAAGCTCTTGAGTTATTTAACCAAAAAGGGACAGAGTTAATAGATAATGCAGGAAAGGCATTTAATGATTTTAAAAATTCAGAAGCAGGAGAGAGCATAAAGAGAGGGTATAAAGAAGTTGCTAATTATGTAAAAGAAAAAGCACCAATAGTAAAAGAGGAAGCTTCAAAATTAGCAAAGAAAGCAAAAGAAAAATTTGACGAAAAGGCACCAGTAGTAGCGTCAAAAGCAAAAAAACTTGCAAAAAAAGCAAAAGAAACTGTTAAAAAGAATGCTCCAACTGTAAAAAAGAAAGCAAGTGAGTTAGCAAAAAAAGCAGGTGCAACTGTAAAAAAAGCAACAAATAAAGTTAAAAATAAAATTGAAAAAAATAAAAAAGCAGGGACATTAAAGAAAACAAAGCCTGTAGCTAAAACAAGCAAGAAAACTACTAAAAAAGTAACCACAAAAAAGCAAGTTGCAAAAAAGACAACATTAAAAAATAAAACAGCAAAAAAACCTTTAGCAAAAGCTAAGAAACCAACAACAAAGTCAAAAGTAGTAAAAAAGAATACAAAAAAATCAAATACGAAATCTAAAAAGTAAAGTATAATAATACTGAAGTAAAAAATAATGAATTAGACCTTATAAGTTTTAAATTAACTGAAGAGGTCTATTTTTTATTGAAAAATCTTGGTAAAAATGTGATAAAATTTGAAAAAAATGCTTGTATTGAATGTAAAAATGTTATAAAATATATTTGTATTATGTGGAGGAATCTATGCTTGAAATAAAAAATCCAGATCAAAGGATTATTAATGACAATATAAAAGATAATAATTATGAACCTGTTGCAAGGATACTAGTTTTGGGTATTGGCGGGGCAGGTAATAATGCTATAAATAGAATGGTTGAAGATAAAGTAACTGGTGTTGAATTTGTAGGAATAAATACCGATAGGCAAGATTTATCTAACTGTAAAGCTGGCAATAAAGTTGCCATAGGAGAAAAGTTGACTGGTGGTAGAGGCTGTGGAGCTATGCCAGAGATTGGTGAAGGTGCAGCAAATGAATCAAAAGAACTTATAAGAGCACTCTTTAGAGAGACAAATGGTCAAAAAAAAGCAGATATGGTATTTATCACTTGTGGTATGGGTGGAGGAACAGGAACTGGGGCAGCACCTATCATAGCAAATATAGCAAAAGAAGAAGGGATACTCACAGTTGCAGTTGTCACTAAGCCTTTTAGATTTGAAGGCAGGACACGAATGAATAGAGCTATGAATGGTATAAATAAATTATTTCCAAATGTAGATACTATGATAGTTATACCAAACGACAAATTATTTCAAATTGTAGATGCAAAAGATGGATTTAAAGAAGCATTCATAAAAGCAGATGAAATTTTAAAACAGTCAATAAGAGGAATTACAGACCTCATAAATTTACCAGCACTCGTGAACTTGGATTTTGCAGACATATCTACAGTAATGAGAGGAAAGGGTGTTGCACATATAGCAGTAGGAGAAGGTGCAGGAGAAGATAAAGTATCTATTGCCATAAAGAAAGCTATAGAGTCTCCATTACTTGAAACAACTATTGATGGAGCTACAGATATGATTATTTGTATAAGTGGTAAAGTATCTCTTATGGATGTAGATGCAGCCATGAGAGAAATAGAGCCAAAGCTTAGTCCAGATGTAAATATAATACTTGGAGCAAGGGAAGATGAAAAAATAGGCGATAAAGTTTCAATAACTTTAATAGCAACTGGAATAAGAGATGTAAAAGATCAATATATGCACAATAATAATTATATAAATCAAAATATG
The DNA here is from genome assembly GCA_946406305.1 of uncultured Lachnospiraceae bacterium. GTDB lineage: Bacteria > Bacillota > Clostridia > Lachnospirales > Lachnospiraceae > UBA3633. The sequence continues at coordinate 2,356 of CAMJKC010000111.1, read as the reverse complement.
AACAATATGATGAGTCAGCAAATGATGAAGCCAAATATTAATCCTTCTTATATGAATTATAATGGCATAGTAGATAATCAACAGAGGAGAGAAAAACCTGCAAGTAGTAGTCCTATAGGGCTCGGAGCATTTTTCCAATCAAAAAAGAATAAAGAGGAATCAAATGTAGCTACTGACAACATTAATGGTAATGTAAAAGGAATAGATAGTTTAAATGTAGATTTTAATAAATTAGGTTTTGCAAAAAAAGATACAGGGCTTGATCGAGAACTACCAAATTTTATAACTGATAATCAATAAATAATATAATTTTTTATAAAAAAGTATTGTGCATAACACAATACTTTTTATGTGGAAATATTTATGTATGAAAATGAGATAAATAAAAGAAGAACATTTGCAATAATTAGTCACCCAGATGCTGGAAAAACTACTTTGACAGAAAAGTTTTTATTATATGGTGGAGCGATAAATTTAGCAGGAACTGTAAAAGGTAGGAAATCAAATAGGTCAGCAACTTCGGACTGGATGGACATTGAAAAAGAGAGAGGTATATCTGTAACTACTTCTGCTTTACAGTTTGAGTATAAAAATATGTGTATAAATATTTTAGACACTCCAGGTCACCAAGATTTTTCTGAGGACACTTACAGGACTCTTATGGCGGCGGATCAAGCAGTGATGGTTATTGACTGTGCAAAAGGTGTAGAGGAACAAACAAAAAAATTATTTAAAGTCTGTGTCATGAGGCACATCCCAATTTTTACTTTTATAAATAAACTTGATAGAGAAGCGAGAGATATGTTATCGCTTCTTGATGAAATTGAAAATGTATTAGGTATAAAAGTGTGCCCGATGAATTGGCCTATAAGTTCAGGAAAGACATTTAAAGGAATATATGTTAGAAATGAAAAGAAAATAATAACATACAATATAAAAGATAGTGGGAAATATGAACTTGAGACAAAGACTTATAGTATTGATGACGAGAATATAGATGAGATAATAGGAACTAATTATATAAATAAATTAAAGGAAGATTTAGAATTAATAGAAGGTGCCACAGAAGTATTTGATAGAGAAAAAGTTGATAAAGGTGAGTTGACTCCTGTGTTTTTTGGTTCTGCACTTTCAAATTTTGGAGTAGGAGAGTTTTTAAATAATTTTATAGAACTTACTTTTCCTCCTCTTCCACGAAATAGCAATTTAGGAATTATAGAACCAAATAGCTCTGACTTCACAGGATTTGTATTTAAAATACAGGCGAATATGAATAAGGCACATAGAGACAGACTTGCATTTATAAGAATATGTTCTGGTAAATATGAAAAAGGGATGGAAGTAAATATAAATGTAGCAAAGAAAAAAGTAAGGCTTAGCCAAGCAGACCAAATGTTTGCATCTGAAAGAAAGATACTTGATACTGCTTATGCAGGAGATATAATAGGAGTGTTTGATCCAGGGATTTTTAGCATAGGGGAGACATTATCAAGGGACAACAATAAATTACTCTATGAAGGAATACCTACTTTTGCTCCAGAGCATTTTGTAAGAGTCAGACAAGTTGACACTATGAAGAGAAAACAATTTGTAAAAGGTATTGAGCAAATTGCAATGGAGGGGGCAATACAAGTGTTCAACGACTTAAATCGTGGAATGGAAGATATTATAGTTGGGGTTGTAGGTGAGTTACAGTTTGAAGTTTTGACATATAGATTAAAAAGCGAATACAATGTAGAGATAAAAATGGAAAAATTGCCGTATGAATATATTAGGTGGATAGACAATGCAGAAGAACTAAAGATAGATGAAATAGTTGGGACATCTGATATGAAAATAGTTGAAGATATAAATGATAAGCCATTATTACTATTTGTACATGAGTGGAGTATAAAAATGGTTCTTGATAGAAATAAAAATTTAAAATTAAGTGAGTTTTCAAAAAATTGATATGGAAGATTATATTATAAGAATAGAAAATTTAATAAAAAAATTTGTGGTTGATAAAAAAGAAATCATCGCTTTAAATGACATCAATTTGAATGTGAAGAGAGGAGAAATATATGGCATTATAGGTCTTTCTGGTGCAGGGAAATCTACCTTAGTTAGGACTATGAATTTTTTAGAGAAGCCAACTGATGGGAAAGTGTTTTTTGAAAATAAAAATTTATCACTTATGTCAAAGAAAGAACTTAGAGAAGTGAGAAGAGAAATAGGTATGATTTTTCAAAGTTTTAATTTGCTTGAGCAAGTGAGTGTTGTGAAAAATGTGCTTTTCCCACTTGAGATTATGCCTATTAGTGAAGAAGATATAAAAAAATACAAAATTGTAAAAACGGTATTTGGTTTTTCAATA
>CAMJKC010000110.1 GCA_946406305.1 uncultured Lachnospiraceae bacterium | reverse complement strand
ATACTTGTAATAGGAGTACTTCAAAAAGCAGATTCAGATTTTATAAATTATATAAAAAATAGAGATGATACAAAAGTATTTATAGTTACAAATGAAAATAGAGATAAAATTAAACAAATAATAACAAATAAAAGTAGAAGTATAAAAGAAATTTTAAATCAAATTGAAATGATTATTTAACATATAATAAAATTTACATTTTTTATAGGTATATATTATAATTTTATATTTATCAGTAAATTTTATTAAATTTTTATGAATTTTTTGTCTTTTGCTTGTTTTTTTAAAACATTTATTTTATACTATAAAATATGATTAGTTCTACTATAAAAAATATAATAAACTATTTTATATATACTATTCCTCTAATTAATATATCTGGCATTGTGGAGATAGTATTAATTTCGGTTGCGATATATACTTTTTTATGTTGGGTAAAAAATACGAGGTTATGGAGTCTCCTTAGAGGAATTATTATAATAATTGGTTTTGTAGTTTTAGCTAATTTATTTAACTTCAAAGTTATATTGTGGATGCTTGAGCAAGTTGCAGGGATTGTCATTATAGTTCTCGTTATAATTTTCCAAAATGATATTAGAAGAGCAATAGAAAAACTTGGAAGGCATAAATTCTTTAAAGACTTATTGCCAAATAGGTTTTATAAGAGTATATCAAGTGAAAAGGTTGTAGCTGAGATATGTAAGGCTGCCTTTAGTATGGCAAAAGTAAAAACTGGAGCATTGATTGTTATTGAGCAAGAAGATAGTTTGATTGATGTATCAAACTCTGGGATTACCATAGATGGAAAAGTATCAAGTGCACTTTTAATTAACATATTTGAAAAAAACACACCACTTCATGATGGTGCTGTGATTATAGTTGGAGATATAATAAAATCAGCAACTTGTTATTTGCCACTTAGTGATCAAAATATTTCAAAATCTTTTGGAACAAGACATAGAGCGGCATTGGGCATTTCAGAAATTACAGATGCACAGACTATTGTTGTTTCTGAAGAAACAGGAAATGTTACTTTGGTATCTGGCGGTGAGTTGTATCTTATGGAAAACGAACAGATGTTAAACGACCAATTGTCAAATACTGTATATAAAATTGAAAACAATGATAAAGGCATTTCAATATTTGAAAAGTTGAAAGGTATATTAAGTGAACATAAAATATAATTTAGTATTAAAAATTATAAGTGTGGTTTTAGCGATAGTGATATGGGTTGGTATAATTAATATTATAACACCTTTGGTTGAGGTAAGTCTCATTGTTCCAATAGAATTAAACTATAATGAAGATACAAGTGTAAACGGGAAGTCATACAATATAAAAGACTCATATAATAATGTCCGTATTAGATACAAAATAAGAAGAAATTCATCTAATAACATTACTTCAAATGATGTAAAAGCATATATAGACATTAACAATGATACAGTATCAGGAAGTCAAGATATAAAATTGAAATTCTTTAATGGGGTTGACAAGTATTTAGCTGACATTGACTATTCTCCAAAGGAAGTTTCCATAGCAGTAGATGAAGTAGTGACGAGAAAATTTGAAGTAATAGCTCACACGACAAAACAATTACCACCAGGGTTAATAGTAGAAAATATAGACATTAATCCAAAGGAAGTTGAAGTAAGAGGAACTGTAGAGGAACTTGATAATATCGCAGAAGTTAATATAGAAATTTCGCTTGATGGACAAGAGTCAAGTTTTTCGGGACAAGCTGCAGTAAAGTTTAGTGATGACTTTGGTAATACTATTCAAGGCGGGACAGTGAGAAGTGCTATTGATAATGTTGATTATTTTGTTACTGTTTATAGTTCAAAAAATATTACAATTGAAACGAATATAGTTGGAAATGTTGCTATTGGACATGAATATGCAGGTGCAATAGTTAATCCATCAAGTATAGGAATATCAGCTACAAAAGATGTGTTGACAAAGATTTATTCTATAACTCTACCTGAAATTGATATAACAGAGTTAAAAGAAAATACTGATTTTGTTTTTGATTTGACTGCATTACTTCCAGAAGGAGTTAAAATTATAGGAAGTAAAAATAATGTAACAGTTACAGTAAGTGTTAATAGGTTAAATGCAAGGAATAATATATTTGGTCCAATTATTGTTTCTACATCTTCAAATGTGGAACCATACGAATAAAAAATATTGCAAACATAGGAGTAAAAAAAATGCCAGAACAAAATATTAAAAAAATTTATAAGTTTTCTATTATATTTATTATTATTCTTTCAATGATAATCCCTATAGTATATTTGATTTTATTTTCTACTTCAGAGACAATAGAGGGGGAGACACTAAAAAATTCATTGCAAAGAGCAGCTATTTTAACAGTAACTATAGGAGTTATTATAATCTTATCATTTTTCTTGTTTAATTTTATTGCTTCTTTCATATTAAAATTAAAGAAGAACAAGGAAAATTCTTCAGTGGAGTAAAATTATATGAATTTAGTTATTGCTATTTTTATACTTGGTTTTATTGTTTTTATTCATGAATTTGGGCATTTTTTATTTGCCAAAATTTTTAAAGTTCCAGTTAGTGAGTTTTCAATTGGAATGGGACCAAGAATTTTTTCTTTTATTAAAAATAATACAAGGTATTCATTAAAGGTACTGCCTTTTGGTGGTTCATGTGCAATGGTCGGAGAAGACTTGGCGGGAAGTGGAGACTTTAAAAACATTGGTGGAAATGTTGATGAGGAAAATCGGACTATTGATTTTGATGGGGTTAAGTTTTCATTTGAAGAAGTTGAAAAAAATAATTTTCAGGCAATTAATCCCATAAAAAAAGTTATTATATGTATTGCTGGACCAGCATTTAATATAATTCTCGGATTTATATGTTGTGTATTTTTAATTAGTATGATAGGAGTAAATAGACCAGTAATAAAAAAAGTAGTAGAAGACTCACCAGCTTATAATGCTTCAATAAAAATCAACGAAGGTGATATAATAAAAAAAATGGCGACTTATGGTGATAGCGAAATAATACATTTAACTGATCAGGTTAATTTATTTATGTTTATGAATTCTGATAAGTTTAAACAAAAAGATGTGCCAGTTGTAATGACGATTGAAAGAAATGGAGATATATTTGATACGGCTATTTACCCAGTTTATAATGAAAGTGAAAATAGATTTTTAATAGGGATAAGTATAGGAGAAAGTTTTATTCCAAATAATGTTTTTGATTTTATAAAATATAGCATATATGAATCTGGATATTATATTACGAGTACGGTTAAGAGTTTAAAAATGCTTATTTATGGTAAATTTAGTACAAATGACATTTCAGGCCCTGTTGGAACTGTTGCTATAATGGGAAGTGCTATAAAAAGTGCAAATAATATAAAAATATTTATTATAATGGTGTTATCTCTTGTTAGTTTAATATCAATTAATTTAGCTATAATGAATTTAATTCCAATACCAGCATTAGATGGAGGTCGTATTTTAGAAGCTGCTATCGAGATGATTATAGGCAAAAAATTAGATGAAAAAATAGTTGGAGCCATCAATGTCGTTACAATGGGAATGTTACTTATATTTATGGTGTGGATATTTGGAATAGACATATATAAGGTATTTACAGGTGTATATAACTAATGTTTAAAAGAGAAAATACTAAAAGAATAAAAATTGGAAATATAGAAATTGGCGGTAGTGATGAAATAAAAATCCAATCAATGTGCAATGTAAAAACAGATAACATAGAAGATGTTGTTAAACAAATTCTTGAACTTGAAGATGCGGGTGTTGACATAATGAGAGTTAGTGTGCCAGATGAAAAAGCAGCACTCAGTATAGACAAAATAAAAAATAAAATACATATACCTCTTGTTGCTGATATTCATTTTGATTATAAATTGGCACTTATGTGTATTGAAAGAGGGATTGATAAAATAAGGATAAATCCTGGGAATATAAAAGATTTTGAAAAAATAAAATGTATAGCAAATGAATGTAATAAAAAAAATATCCCTATAAGAATAGGTGTAAATTCAGGTTCTGTAGATAAAGAAATTTTGAAAAAATATGATGGAAGAGTTACCGTTTCTGCACTTCTTGATATGGTAAAGATTAATGTAGATTTACTAAATAAATGTGATTTTGACAATATTGTTTTATCTCTTAAGTCCTCAAACGTAACTATGGCTGTAGAAGCATATAAAAAGATTTCCGAGATTTATAATTATCCACTCCACATTGGAATTACAGAGGCTGGGACTTTATACTCTGGTAGTGTTAAATCATCTGTTGGATTGGGAATATTACTATATGAAGGGTTAGGAGATACAATGAGAGTGAGTCTCACTGCTAATCCAATTGAAGAAGTTAAACTTGCAAAAGAAATTTTAAAGTCTTTAAATCTTTTAAAATCAGGGATAGAAGTTATTTCCTGTCCTACCTGTGGAAGGACAAATATCAATATAATAGAAATTGCTAATGAAGTAGAAGAGAGAGTAAAAGAACTTAAAACAAAAAAATATATAAAAATAGCAGTTATGGGATGTATTGTGAATGGACCAGGAGAGGCAAGGGAAGCGAATGTTGGTGTCGCAGGTGGAAATGGTGAGGGGCTGATTTTTAAGAAGGGTGAAATTATAAAAAAAATAAGAGAAGAAGAAATAGTTAATGCATTGATAGATGAAGTAAAAAAAATGATATAAATTGGAGTTGTTATGTCAAATAGAATTATGATTGCTTCAGATTTACATGGAAGTAGTTATTATGTAAGGAAACTTTTAGAAAGATATAGAATAGAGAACTGTAATAAATTAATACTACTTGGTGATTTTTTATATCATGGTCCAAGAAATGACCTTCCGTTTGAGTATGAAGTAAGAGAAGTTTCAAAAATGTTAAATGAGTTATCGGGGGAGATACTCGCAATAAGGGGAAATTGCGATGCTGAGGTTGACCAAAATATGTTTGAATTTCCTATGTTGCAAGATAGTTTGTTATTATCTATAGACTCTATTAATTTTTTTGCCACACATGGGCATATATATAATGAAAACAATTTGCCTGCACTAAAAAATATGGATGTATTACTAAACGGGCATTTTCATACTCCAGTTTTTAAGAAAAAAGAATATTTTTATTATGTGAATCCTGGTTCAACTTCAATACCTCGTGGTGGTAGCACTAATAGTTTTATAATTTATGAGGATAGAGTTTTCTATTTTTATGACTTAAATAAAGAGCAAAGTGAACCTTTTTTAATTGGAAAAATAGATGAAAAAAATAATTGATATAGATAAAATTTTTTTTGATGATAATGAAAAGAAATATTATTCAGATGTCTATTTAGAAAAAGTGGTTGTTAATTCTGATAATACTTCTTACAATTTTTTTATTACTTCAAATGAGATATTGCCAAATAAATATGTTGAAAAATTAAACGAAAAAATAAAAACTTCAGTATTTAACAATAATGATATCAATTTGAATGTGAAAATAAAATACAATCTTTTTGATAAATATAGTTTTATTGATATTTTTAATTTAGATAAAGATAACATTTTTTTTGAAATTGCAAAAAAAGATAAAATTTCTTCAACGATTTTTCGTAATGCTATATATAATTATGATGAAGAAGAGAATATATTATTAATTAAATATCCATTTGATAATT
>CAMJKC010000109.1 GCA_946406305.1 uncultured Lachnospiraceae bacterium | reverse complement strand
AGAAAATTATCTAAATGACAATAAAACAAATAATATTTTAATATATGAGAATGGAGATTTGTAACATGATAGATATTATTGTTAATAATCAAAAATATAGTTTTAAGAGTTTAAGTACATATTATGATGTTGCAAATTTTTTTCAAAAAGATTTTGAAAATGATATATTGATGGTATATGCAAATGGAGCAACTAAAGAATTAAGAAAACAGTGTAATAATAATGATATAATTGAATTTATATTCTACAATTCTCCTGTTGGAAGAGAGGCATATATAAGAACTGGGATTTTTATTTTATTTGCTGCAATATATGAAGTTATAGAAGATAAAAATGGCAAATATCCTGTTCTCAATTTTACACAAAGTGACTCCTTTTATGTATCTCCAAAAGATAATTATGTTTATACAGATAGTGATTTGATAAAAATAACAGAAAAATACAAAGAATTAGTATCAAAAAAAATAAAAATTGAAAAGTTTCAAACTCAAACTGCAAAAGCTATAGATTTTTTAAAAAAGCATAGAGTTTTAGATAAAGCACTATTATTTAAATATAGGTCATTTTCAACTACAAATTATTATCAATTAAATAACTATAAAGATTATTATTATGACCATTTACTCTATGATACGAGTTATATTAAATATTATAATATTGAACGATATAAGGATGGAATAATAATTTCTTTTCCATCAATTGATGATATTAAAAAACCAATTGATTTTAAATCTATTGACAAAATATTTGAAATTCAAAATGAGTCTATAAAATGGACGACAAATTTAAGAGTTAATACAGCAGGAATGTTAAATGAAAAAATTGCGATGAATGAGTTTAATGACCTTGTTATATTACAAGAAGCTTTTCAAGAAAAAAAGATAGGAGAGATTTCAAATTTAATAAAAGATTCAAATAAAAAAACTATTTTTATTGCTGGTCCTACAAGTAGTGGAAAAACAACTTTTAGTCACAGATTATCTTATCATTTAAAATCACTTGGTCTTAACCCTATTACTATTTCTGTTGATAATTTTTTTATCGATAGAAAGTTTTCTCCACGAGATGAAAATGGTGAATATGATTTTGAATCTATAGAAAATGTAGATATTAAATTTTTAAATACTGTTATAAAAGACTTGTTATCACATAAAGAAGTTGAGTTACCTGTTTTTAATTTTGTTACTGGTGAAAGGGAGTTTCATAACGATATAAAGAAAATGAATGAAAATGATATACTTATTTTTGAAGGAATACATAGTTTAAATGACAAAATGTCATATGAAATTGATTCAAAAGATAAATTTAATATTTATATATCTGCCCTGACTCAAATTTCAATTGATGAGCACAATAGAATTCCTACAAGTGATTATAGGCTGTTAAGAAGAATTGTAAGAGATAATAGAACAAGAGGATTTGATGCCAAGAATACAATAAAAATGTGGGATAAAGTTCAAAAAGGTGAAAAAATGAATATTTTCCCATATCAAGAAAATGCAAATGTTGTTTTTAATTCATCTTTAATATATGAACTACCAATATTAAAAACATATGCAGAACCGTTACTATTCAATATTGATAAAGATACAATTGAATATGAAACAGCAAAAAGATTACTTAAAATCTTAAGTTTTTTTCTATCTGCAAGAGAGGAAGCAATACCAAGATATTCAGTAATTAGAGAGTTTATAGGCGGAAGTATACTTAATGTTGGGTAAGATTTGTTTTACAAAAATTTGACAAAATATTAAAATTTTGATATAATATTACGACACTTAAAAGAGGTTTAAATAGCGTTGCTTGCCTCAATAGTGAATAAAATTGGAGGATTTTTTATGTATGCAATAATAGAAACTGGAGGAAAGCAGTATAAGGTTTCTGTTGGTGATGTTATCTTTATCGAAAAAATTGATGGTGAAGTTAATGAAAAAGTTGTTTTTGATAAGGTTTTAGCTGTAAATGACACCAAGTTAGATATCGGAAATCCATATTTATCTAATAAGGTTGTAAATGCAACAATCGTAAAACAATTTAAAGATAAAAAGATTACAGTATACAGATATAAAAGAAAATCTGGCTATCATAAAAAGAATGGTCATCGCCAACAATATACTGAAGTAAAAATTGATAGCATAGCATAATAGATTTTGAAAGGAGTTTTATATGGCACACAAAAAAGGTGGTGGCTCTACAAAAAATGGACGAGATTCTGAATCAAAACGTCTTGGTCAAAAAAGAGCTGATGGACAATTTGTTTTAGCAGGAAATATATTGTATCGTCAAAATGGAACAAGAATACATCCTGGAGAAAATGTTGGATTAGGTAATAATTTTACTCTTTTTGCTAAAATAGATGGAATTGTTAAATATGAAAGAATAGATAGAAATAGAAAAAAAGTATCAGTTTATCCAAAGTAAAGTTTTAGGCGATCTATATGATCGCTTTTTTTTATTTAATATGTTTATTGATTACGCTAAAATTTATATTAAATCTGGTAAAGGTGGCGATGGCTGTATTAGCTTTCGTAGAGAACTTTATGTGCCTAATGGTGGGCCTAATGGCGGTGATGGAGGAAATGGTGGAAGTATAATTTTGAAAGTTGATAACAATATAAATACATTGATTCAATTCAAAAATAAATATAAATATATATCGGAAAATGGAGAAAATGGTAATAAAAATAGATGTCATGGTAAAAATGGTAAAGATTTAATTATCAATGTTCCAAATGGAACTATAGTAAGAGATACAAATACAAATAAAATTATTATTGATATGACTGGAAATAATAAAGAATATATAATTTTAAAAGGTGGGAGAGGTGGTCTTGGCAACATGCACTTTGCTACAAGTAAGATGCAAGCACCTAAATATGCAAAACCTGGAGAGAGTTCAAAAGAATTATATATTACATTAGAATTAAAAGTTATTGCAGAAGTGGGATTATTAGGTTTGCCTAATGTAGGTAAGTCAACATTAATATCACATATATCAAATGCAAAACCAGAAATTGCAAATTATCCATTTACAACCATCAATCCACATCTTGGTGTAGTAAAATACAATGATTTACAATTTGTAATGGCAGATATTCCTGGTATCATTGAAGGAGCTTCAGAAGGGGTAGGACTTGGTTTTAAATTTTTAAAGCATATAGAAAGAACAAAAATTTTATTACACATAATTGATGTATCAAATTATACAGGAAGAGATCCATTTGATGACTATAATATTATCATAAATGAAATAAAAAAATATAATAACATTATATCAAAAAAACATCAAATAGTTGCTTTAAACAAAATAGATGCTATAGAAAAAGAAAAATTAGATGAGTTAATCACTGGTTTTAAAGAAAAATATGGTATTGAAGTTTTTCCAATATCAACACTAAAAGGAATAGGAATCGATAAATTATTAAAAGAAATATGCGAGAAATTAAAAAAAATCAACAATGAAAATATCATTTTTGAAAGTGAAATAGATATTGATAGCATTACTAAAAGTGAAAATAATAGTATAACAGTAAAATATATTGACAATAAATTTTTTGTAACAGGTGAAAAAATAAAAAAGATGATAGGATATACAAACTTTGATACAGAAAAAGGATTAAATTTTTTGCAAGATTTTATGAAGAAAGAAAAAATAATAGAAGAGTTAAAAAAAGAAGGACTTTCTAATGGAGATACTGTAGTTTTGGAAGGATATGAATTTGAATTCACAGAATAAAAATATTGGATTTTTTGGAGGGAGTTTTAACCCCATACATAGAGGGCACATTTTATTTGCAGAAGCTGCAATGAATATTGATTTACAAGAAATATGGTTTGTGCCTTGTTATAATCCACCGCATAAGTTAAAAGATGAATTATTAAATTTTGATGATAGAGTAAAAATGTTAAATATTGCAACTAAGTATTATTTAAATTTCAAAACTTCTAATATTGAAAAGATTTTATATGAAGAGAAAATACTAAATGTTACAAGTACTTATAATGTATTAAATGAAATGAAAAAAAAATACAAAGATTTTAATTTTTTCATTTTATTAGGCTTTGACTCAATTTGCAATATTGAGACTTGGGAAAACTATCAAAAATTGATAGAAGAATATACTTTTATAATTTCTGATAGAAATACTGACAATTTGTTACTTAATAATACTTTTGACAGTATTTTAAACAAATACAATTTAAACTATATTCAAGTTGATAATATAAAAAATAATTACTCTGCTACAAAAATAAGAAATGAAATTAAAAATGGAACTTTTACTAATATAGATATGGCTTTAGATGATGAAGTTTATAAATATATTGAAAATAAAAAATTATATAGATAAATATGAATAATAAAATAATAATTGAATATTTAAAAAATAATCTTGAATTTAATAGGTTTCTACATTGTGTTTCTGTTGGAGTTACAGCAAATAATTTAGCGGAATCTTACAATGTTTTTAGTGATGATTTTTTTATTGCAGGACTATTACACGACATAGCAAAAATGAAAACAACAAGTGAATTAATAACTTTATCAGAAAAATATAATATTGATTATAAAACTAAAAATTTAAATTACATACATAATATATTACATTCACATGTTGGGGCCTATATAGCAAAAGATTTGTTTAATATAAATAAAGATATTTTTAATGCAATATATACACACACTGCTGGTGATAAAGAAATGAGTTTTCTTCAGAAAGTAATATTTATTGCAGATTTTATCGAGCCTTTTAGAGATAAAACTGATGAAATAGATAAAACTATTAAAAAATTAGCATATGAAGATATAGATTTATGTGTTTATAAGATACTAAAATTGACAATAGAAAAATTAAATAGTTTTAATGTAAGCATATATTATAAAACAAAAATAGCATATGAATTTTATAAGTCAATAATTGATGAAAGGTGATACTATGACTAAAGATAAATTGAAAATCATAATGGAATATTTTAGTAAAAAGAAATTAGATTATATAAAAGTTTTAAATATAGAAGAGATAAGTAGTATAGCAAATTATTTTATAATTGTGTCTGTTGATAATATTAAGAATGTTGATTACATATATAATGAAATAGTTGATGAGTTAGATAAAAATGATATAAAAATTTATCATAAAGAAGGGGTAAATACTCCTTGGGTAATTTTAGATTTAGGTGATATAATAATTCATATATTTAATAAAAGTGAAAGAGAATATTTTAATTTGGAAAAATTATGGTTAGATGCAAAAGAAGAATTATTCAGTGTCACTTCTTAGTTTTACAATATTTCTTGCAGATCTTCGTCTATCATCTTCAATAGCAGCATAGTGCTTCTTAGTTGTATTTACATCATTATGTCCTAATACATCTGCAACAAGATATATATCTCCAGTTTCTTTATATAAATTTGTTCCATAAGTACTTCTTAGTTTATGTGGTGTGATTTTTTTTAACGGAGTTACAAATTTTGCATATTTTTTTATTAAGTTTTCAATAGAGCGAGAAGTTAGGCGAGTGTTTTGTATCGATAAAAAAAATGCATTTTTATCATGCTCGTCAACATTTTCATTTTCTATCCGTAAATTATAATATTCTTTTATATATTTATATACTTCATCACTGAAATATATAAATACTTCTTTACCGCCTTTTCTTGTTATTTTAATTGCATTAGTAGAAAAATCTA
>CAMJKC010000108.1 GCA_946406305.1 uncultured Lachnospiraceae bacterium | reverse complement strand
ATAAATATATATTTTTTTACATTTTTAACCCATAGTAAATTGACTTTATCAATCCTTTAATTTGACTTTACTTCTATACAATAGTATAATATAAATTAGTATTATAAATAATTAGGAGGGCTTTATGCTTAATCGTTTTTTTAAAGTATTATTTTTCTTACTAATTGTATGCCAAAATTTTGTTTTATTTTCTTATGCAGGTACATGGGTAGAAGAAAATGGAAAATATAAATATGACGACGATGGAGTTTTCATCTATGGAGAACAGAAAGCAATAGACAAAAAGTGGTATATGTTTGATGAAGATGGATATATGGTGACAGGTTTTTATGAATTTGATGACAAATTTTATTATTTTAACGAAGATGGAACTCCTGCAACAGGACCTATTGAATACAATGGCAGAAAATATAACATTACAAATAAAGGCGAAATTAAAAACATTACAGAAAGCGATTTTTTAGGATATCAGGATTATTTACAAAGATTATATAAAAACAATACTTCAGAAGAAGGAAAAGATATAGTAAAAGAATGCACCGATTTATCTAAAACTTATATTGATACATATCCAATATCAAGAAGAGCTTTAAAAAGAATATTAAAAGAAAAAGGATATAAAGGAGATGTAATTCAACATGTAATTACTTCTTCAAACATAGATTGGAAGAAACAGGCAGAAAAATGTGCAAAATATTATTATGATAAATCACAATTTAAAAGAGAAGAAATGATATCTATACTAAAAAGTGAAGAATTTACTGATGTTGAAGCAAAATATGGAACAGAAATGTCTTTTGTAAATGACACACTTTCAAGCGGAATAGGAAAAACACCAATAAGCACTTTACAAGTAAATTATTTGGATGACATATCTTTACCAATAATAGGTAAAAAAATAAGCGACATAGATAAAGAAAGAATAAAAAAAGAATCTGAATCAAGAGCAAAGGAATCTGAGTCAAGAGCAAAGGAATATGAGTCAAGAGCAAAAATAGAATCTGAGTCAAGAGCAAAAGTAAAAGAACAAGAATCAATCATTGCGGCAGAATTAGAAAAAAACACATATAAAATAGAATCTAAAATCAATAAAACACAGCAATTTAGTTTAATTGACGACGATGCAGAAAATGGCAAAATTAGAGTAAAATTCACTATACCATTCCCAAAAATAAAAGGACCTAAGGCAGATGAAGTTAATGCTCTACTTGAAAGAGATTTATTTAAAGAAGTTAAAGACATAGCAACATATTATAATTATGACCATTTATATAACGCAAAAGTATATAAAGCAACATCTGTGTCAATATCTTCTCAAAATGAAAATAGCCTTACACTAAAATTTGATGGTCCATATACAGTAGAAGTTGTCATAGATTTGACAACAATGACATTTAAAAATGAAATTGTGAAAAAATAGTAATTATTTATAGTAGGCCAGATATTTTCTGGTCTATTATTTTTTTTTAAATTATTGAAAAAAATATATTTTTTGTTATAATTAAAATATGGAATTTATAAGTAAAAACAAAAAAAATTTAAATAATTTCTCTTTTGATACAAATTTTACTAAATATAATAATTCTAACATGAGTAGAAAAAGACCCAAAAAAAACAAGGTAAAATTTCATTTCCTTAAATATTTTTTTGTTACACTTTTAACAGTAATTATTTTAATAGGCTTTTTAGGTCTTGGTATGATAAAAGGCATACTTGATAGCACTCCTGCAATAAGTAATTTCCATTTTGGTCCAACGGCTTTTGCTACAAACATATATGACAGAAATGGAAATTTGACTGAAACTTTAATACAGGCTGGCTCTAATAGAGAAACAGTAACGTTTAACGAAATACCTAAACAGTTAATAAATGCCTTTGTGGCTATTGAAGATGAAAGATTTTGGGAGCATTCAGGTATAGACCTTCGTTCAATTTTTAGAGCAATATACGGAGTTTTGTCGTCAGACTCTTCTCGTGGTGGTGGTTCTACTATTACTCAACAGCTTGTAAAAAACTCTGTCTTTGATTCTGCAATGCATGAAAAAGGATTTGAAAAATATGTTAGAAAATTACAAGAACAATATATAGCCCTTTTATATGAAACACAGGATTCTATGTCTAAAAAAGAAATAAAGCAACAGATTATAACTGATTACTTGAATATTATCAATCTTGGTTCAAATACACTCGGAATAAAAGTAGCAGCAAAAAAATATTTTAATAAAGATGTTTCTGAACTTACCATAAGTGAATCAGCTGTTATTGCGAGTATAACAAAGAACCCATCAAAATACAATCCTATAACTCACCCAGAAGAAAATGCAAAAAGAAGAGAACAAGTTTTAACAAATATGAAAAAACTTGGATACATAACTGAGAAAGAATACGAAACTGCTGAAAATGATGATGTGTATAGCAGAATTAAAAACAATAAGACTTCAACAGTAACTAATAAAAGTTATGTATATTCTTACTTCACAGATGCTATTATAAAGCAAGTAAAAAATGACCTTATAAAACAATTAGGTTATGATTCAACTCTTGCTAATAACTTACTCTATTCAGGTGGGCTAAAAATTTATACTACTCAAGATTCCAATCTTCAGAAAATAGTTGATAAACATATTTTAGATGAGTCAAATTATACTGTAAAAAAATATTCTATAGATTATAGATTATCTATAAGACATAAAGATGATAGTGAGACTCATTATTCTCAAATTGATATAGAAAAATATCAAAAAAACACTTTAAAAAATACAAAATATACTGGACTATTTAATTCAACTGATGAAGCGAACAAATACATTGACAGTTTTAAAAAATATATAATGAAAGATAGTGATGATATTCAAGCGGAAAGCTTAAATTATATATTAGAGCCACAATGTTCTTTTGTTCTCCTTGATCAAAAAACTGGAGAAGTTTTAGCAATAAATGGAGGTAGAGGTCAAAAAGCCACTTCTCTATCTTTAAATCGTGCTATGGATACCAAAAGACAACCAGGTTCTACATTTAAGATTTTAACTTCTTTTGCTCCAGCACTTGAAATATATAACAAAACACTTGCTTCAACATATTATGATAGTGAATATAGTTACAAAAATAAACAATTCAAAAACTGGTATAATACAGGCTATCTCGGTTTTCAAAATATACGAGCTGGTATAGTGTTTTCTTTAAACATAATCGCAATAAGATGTCTAATGGAAACTGTCACACCTGAAGTAGGTGTGGAATTTGCAAAAAAAATGGGCATAAGTACTTTGAGTTCAAAAGATTATAACCCAGCTACTGCTCTTGGCGGTATTACCGAAGGAGTATCAAATATAGAATTGACAAGTGCATTTTCCACTATCGCAAACAATGGAGTTCACAATAATTATAAATTATATACAAAAGTACTTGACCACAATAATAATGTCATTATAGATAACACAAAAACAAATGCAACTAAAATAATGTCTGAAGAAAATGCATACTTATTAACCGATGCAATGAAAGAATCAATGGAATATAAATTATCTTTTTCTCAAAGTTTTAGAATAAATTCAACATCAACAAGGGCACATTTAACAAATGTAGTTGCCGCTGGCAAAAGCGGAACAACTACTAACAATAATGACATTTGGTTTATAGGCTTTACACCTTACTACACTGCAGGTATTTGGGCAGGTTGCGATGAAAATCAAACTCTGTATGATAGTAGAAACAAAATCAACAATGGTGGAACTAATTTCCATAAAAATATATGGAAAAAGATAATGACTGAAATACATACAGATTTAAATAAGAATTCTTTTGATGTCCCAAATAAAATTATACAAAGAAAAGTTTGCAGAAAATCTGGACTGCTTGCAACTGATGGATGTGCTCTTGATAAAAGAGGAGATGCTTCCTATTATGAATATTTTGTAGATGGAACCCAACCACTAAAAAGATGCAATATCCATAATTTAAATGGAACAATGAATATTCCTTCAAAATATTTAGGATTTAATACAGACGATACACAATTCCAAGACTTCGCAGAGATGACTATTCCTAATATAGATAATAATACCATTCCTATTATAACTCAATAGCCTCTTGCTTCTCTTGATCTCTTTGAATAATTTGAATTTGGATGTTCCGCTATAACTTTATCAAATAATGGATTCGCATCAGCATTTCTCCCTAAACTTTGATAAAGTCTTGCTAATAAAAACATAGTTTCTGGATCGTTTGGATTTATGCTCAAAGATAACTGATAATATGCTATGGCTTGTGTTTTATTTCCTGCATTCCACGACTCTGTTCCAAGTTCTGTGAGTCTTGTAGCTCCTATTCCTTCTATACGAGATTTTGCATTATTAAGTAAAATCAACAATGTCTCATCTGTAATACTATCTTTGTCAAGTTCTATGTATGCTCTTGCAGCTCTACTTATATACCCTTCATCAAATAAAGTTATAATTTCATTTAATGTTTCATATTGTGACGTGAATAATCTATTTTGTTCTTCATATGCTTTAAGTCTTATGCTCGCACTGTCATAATCTGATTTTAATTGAGCATTTTCAATTGTTAAGTCTCTTAAAGTTTTATTCTGCTCATTGACCAAATCTGCATATTTAATAATATCATTAGTTGCTTCACTTTTAAACCTATTTCCCATCATAGGTAAAACTATTGTTTGGTATGACATTATACCTATTGATAAACCAAGTAAAATAAAAATTATTTTTTGGTTTGTTGTGAGTTTTATATATCTCTTTGAAAGTATTGCATCATCTTCTTCAAGTTTCTTAATTGAATATACATTTTTTAATTTCTTTTCTTTTACTTCAGATTTTTTTGTATTCGCCATAGTGTAATTCATTAGTTTATTAACTTGAAAATTTCCACTATCAAGTTTTTGAGCTCTAAGTAAATTTGATCCAGCTTTAATATAGTCTTTTATATTTAATTGTAACAATGACAACAATGCAAGTGATTTAAAGTGATTTGGGTTTAAATTGAGACCTTTAATAAGTTGCATCATCGCTAAATCATTTCTCCCTATATGAATATTATCAAGGGCTAAATTATATAACTTAATTGCATTATATTTATCTTGAGTAGTGTTATCATTTTGAACTTCATTCATATATACTGTAGCAAGATTATCTCTTTCTCTATAGCTTTTACTTATTATCCACTGAACTAATGCCTCAACAATGTCCCCTAATTTATAATATATAAGTCCCAAAAGATTTCTGCTATCAATATTTTTTTTATTATAAATTAACGACTTTTTTAAAAAAAAAGCCGCCATATACATATCATTTTCTTCCACTCTGTCTATCGCAAGGTCAAAATATAAAGATGAAATTTTCCTATTTCTTATTTCAAAATTTTCCACTATTTTTGTTTCCTGTAAATTGTTTTATAATATCAATCATTATATCATCCATATCTGTTATGTCACAATTTGCTAAAGCATCATTTAATTCATCAATCTCTAAACTTTTTCTAAATTTTTTCTTCTCTTCATCAAAATCTATCATAAAATCTCCTAAACATATTCCTTGAGTTTTCCTAAAATTGATTTGTTTTCAACAATCTTTCTTCTATTTTCTTTTTTTGCTTTATATAGTATCAATTCTGCAGATATAGAAATAGCTATCTCCTCTACAGTTTCTGCTGCTATAGGTATGCCTATTGGTGCATGTATAGAATTTATAACC
>CAMJKC010000107.1 GCA_946406305.1 uncultured Lachnospiraceae bacterium | reverse complement strand
CTCTAAAATTACCCTAACAGTGTATCAAGCAGTTCACCTTGTTAATGTATCATCTCAACAAAAAAATGGACACACCCTTCAAGTTGGTTTTACGGATCAATTTAATGTATATTAAAACAAAATCAAATCATTTTTTTTAAATTACAAATTCTTAATAAATTTAAAAATAAAAAAACCTCATCATAATTGATGAGGTTTTAAATTAAACATTTTTAATTTATTTTTTCTCTATTTTATTTTTATATAGTAAAAACAATGTTAACAATACTACTGCAAATATAATTCCTATTGCTACTCCTGCTTGATAAGGAATTAGATTAAGTTGTCCCAAACACTCTTTTGCTACTATAAAATAAGTAGATGTAACAGCTGACATAAATACAGCAGGAACAAGTGTTATCAAATAATTTCTTTTATTATTTAGTAAATATACACTTTCTGCCCACAATACTATCATAGCGAGAGTTTGATTTGAGAATGAGAAATATCTCCACACTGTGCTGTAGTCAAGTGTTAATATTACAGCACCAGCTCCAAGAAGTAATATTGTAATTATTATTCTGTTCTGCCATTTTGCTTGGTCAATTTTAAACCAATCTGCTATTGTAAGTCTTGCTGACCTATATGCTGTATCACCAGAAGAAATAGGGCATGCAACTACACCGAGTAACGCTATAACACCACCTACAGCTCCCATTGTTCTCATACATACATCATAAACTGCAGCTGAAGCCATGCCTGAAGCCTGTAAAGCCTCTCTTGTTTCATAGCAAGTAACACCAGCAGCTGCCCAAACAAGTGCAATAACCCCCTCTGTAATCATAGCACCGTAAAATACTTTCCTGCCTTCTTTTTCACTTGATAAGCATCTCGCCATAAGTGGAGATTGTGTAGCGTGGAATCCACTAATAGCTCCGCAAGCTACAGTTATAAGCATAAATGGCCACCAAGGTAAAGATGGATGTTGATTAGAAAAATTATTCCATAACTCTGGCATATTGAAACTAGGATTTACAACCATAACTCCACCTACACCAAGAGCCATAACTATTAGGCAAACACCAAATACTGGATATATTTTTCCTATAATTTTATCAATAGGAACAAAAGTTGCAACAAAATAATATATCATAACTACTATTAGCCAGAATTTTGCATCAAGGAATGATGGTGTAAGCATAGCAATCAAATCTGCTGGACCTTTTGTAAATACAACGCCACACATAACAAGAAGTATAATAGAAAATATTCTCATCACATATGCCATACCTGTCCCTAAATACTTTCCAACCAATTCAGAAACACTTGCTCCACCTTCTCTTTCTGATAACATTCCACACATATAGTCATGGACTGCACCAGCAAGAATACAACCAAATACTATCCAAATATAAACTATTGGACCAAATACTGCACCACCAAGTGCACCAAATATTGGACCCGTTCCTGCTATATTTAATAGCTGAATGAGATAAGTTTTCCAAGTTGGCATAGGCACATAATCTACACCATCTTGTTTTTCATAAGCTGTAGTTTTCCTATCATCTGGTCCAAATATTTTTTCTACAACTTTCCCATAAAATAAATACCCTGTTATGAGTAAAAGTACTGATACTAAAAAAGTAATCATAAAACCTCCTTATATATAAAAAAAATTAAAATCTATTCCTACTTAAATAAGCTAAATGATATAGTATAATGCAAGTAATACCTATCATTAGTATAAACAATAAAATCAACTTAAACTTACTATATTTTTCTTTTATTCCTAAAACCAATACTGTAATAACATCACTGATAAAAAAAATAGAACCAAGCAAATATACTATCATCTCTACTTTTGTAATTTCATAATTCTTAACTTGTATTTGAAGAAATTGAAACACATAACTTGATTGAGCGAGCATCATTATATATATAATAGGCCATATAAATATACCTAACAGTGAACCTGTAAGCATTAGGACAAAATATATAAGGAAAGATAAAATGCTAATTATTACAAAATATGGAATTAAAGCATATTTCATAAATATAGCACTTTTTAATAAAAAGTTTTTATATTCGTATCCCTTAAGAAAAAAAGGAAAAATTAAATTAAACAATATAATTATCGCAATTAATACCCAATAAGATACATCCATTAATGTCATATTAGCTTCTTTTGTTGTATTATAAAAAATAACAAATACTACTGAATAAAGTGCCAATACATATATGACAGGCACTAAATATAACATTTTGCTCATTTTATTTTTTTTTAATTCACTACCATATTTCACTTTAATAAATATTCCTTTTTGCAATATTTTTTAACTATATTATTTTCCCATTCTCAATAGTAATTACTACATCTGCAATTTTATTCATTTCGCTTTTATTATGAGTAATAACTATTAAGGTTTTACCTTTTGCATAATCGAGTATTATATCTTCTGCTCTTTTTTGAGACTCTAAATCCATAGCAGATGTAGGCTCATCAAGTATTGCAATATCATAATCTTTCATCATAAACCTTGCAAGAGCAAGTTTTTGTTGTTCACCACCAGAAAAACTTTTTGCCTTTTTATTTTTTAAATATGATATTGAAAAAGCCTCTATCAATTTCTCACATTTATTTTTATCATTTCCATTTATCAAAATATTTTTTTCTAATGTCAAATCAAATATGTAAGGTTTCTGTGGAGTATATCCTACATTTAGTCCTATATTTTTATATCTATTTGTGTCATCTACCATTATCCCTGCAATTATTTTTGCAAGAGTGGTTTTTCCAGAACCATTTTTTCCTGTTATCACATATATCTTTTTTTCTTCTATAGAAAAATCATTTATATCTAAAACAACCTTTCCATTATATGTTTTTTTTATTTTCCCAAACTGAATCATCTTCTAAACTGCATAATAGTAGCAATGACATTCACCAAAAATGATATCATTAGTAAAACTATTCCGAGTGCCATTGCCATATTAAAATCTCCCATATTTGTATAATTCATTATTGCAGTAGTCATTACATTTGTTTTAAAAATTATAGCTCCACCGACCATAGACACAGCTCCTACTTCAGCAATAGCTCTTGAAAAAGCAATCAAGTAAATAGATACTAATTCATATTTACTCTCGCTAACAATTAGCGACACTTTTTTCATCTCACTAATTTTCATCCCGTTTAGAGTATCCGCCATCACTGGATAAAGTTTTTCTACAAAAGGCTCCATAGTCCCTATCACAATAGGAGTTATGAGCAAAACTTGTGCAATGACCATACCAGGGATAGTATATAAAAGCCTTAAGTGTCTAAGTGGTCCAACTCCAGAAAACAATAAATAACATAAAAGACCGCACACAACAGGCGGCATACCCATTAATGTGCGGTTTATTACAATTAAAATTTTACTCACTTTATAGTCTTTGTAACCATAAATTATGCCTATTGGAACTCCTAATATTAGTGAAATTATAGAACTCGATATAGACATCTTAAATGTCACAACCAATATATCTACAAGTGCTCTATCTAAATTTATTATTAAACTTATTGCTTCACTTAATATTTTCATTGAAAATCCAATTAAATATCAATTATTTTCTATTGCTACCATTTGCCTTAAATGTAAGGAATGTAGCTTTATCAGATAATATATATGCATCTCTTTCAACTGCTTGAGTTAAACATACTCCCATTCCTGCATTTGAAGAAATATACCAATCTTGATAATTTCTGAATGATTCTGGATCGTCTGTTATACCAAGCTCTTTTGGCCAAAGTGATAACTCTTTAGTGTGTGTCCCTGATTTGTCACCACGAGAGATAAATAAGAATTTACCATCAGCAATTAATTTAAATGCATCAAGAACTGATTTTGCATTTTTTACATTTGCTGGGTCATTGCTTGGTCCACATAAAACAAAGAAATTATACATATAAGAAAGTCTTTCTGAATCAAAGCCATCAACTTTTCTTGCAAAACCATCTTCTATAAATTTTTCTTCTTGAGCTTTTGCATGAACTAAAATAAGGTCTGCATTTCCTGCTTTCGCATTTGCAATAGATTTTCCAGTTCCTGCTGAATATACTTCAACCTTATATCCATATTTTTGCTCAAATATTGGAAGCAAGTATCCAAGTAAACCAGAGTCGTTTACTGAAGTTGTTGTTGACATTCTAATAATTCTTGTCTCATCTGTAGCAGGTAAAATTTCTGCAGTTGATTTTGGGGCTTTATCAAGTAAGTAGAATAAATATTCTCCATACTTATCATATCCATAATTCTTTGCTAAGTCCTCACCCTCTCCAAGCATCCAGTTGATAAGTGCATTAGCACCTTCAACATTTAAGCTTACATCACTTACACTGTTTCCGTCAGCATCAACAAATGGTGCTTCTTCATTTACAGCAAGAAGTGAATAAGTATTAATCATAGAATCATCTCTCTCAAGTAAAATCTCAAGAGTTACATCTTCAGGATTAACTGGTGTCTCTACTTTCTCAGTGTTGTTACAAGCACTAAATGAAAATAACATTGAAAAAACCAAAACTATTGGTAAAAAAATCTTTTTAAACATATATCCTCCAAATTTAAAATTAAATAAATTTTCATATTAAATAGTCAATATAAATTATTCTTCTGCTTCAAACATATCCTTGCCTACCCCACATATAGGGCATTTCCAATCGGCTGGCAAGTCATTGAACTTTGTTCCCTCTGCTTCTTCGTCATATTTGTGACCGCAAATTTTACATTTATAAACCATAATTGTTCTCCTTTTTTTTATTTTATTAAAAACATTTCATTAATAGTTCATGGCTCTTCTTTCAAAATAGCTCTTTTTGTTTTTACATACTGGGCATAACTCTGGTGCGTTTTGTCCTACATGAACATGTCCACAATTTCTGCATATCCACATCATTTGTCCATCATTTGCTTTAAATACTAAATCCTCTTTTATGTTCTTTAAGAGGTCTAAATATCTCTGTTCATGTTTTGCTTCAATATTTCCTACCATAGTAAATAATGCTGCGAGTTCTTTAAATCCTTCTTCTTCAGCTTCTTTTGCCATTCTTGGATACATTGATGTATGCTCTTCTTTTTCTCCTTCTGCTGCATGAGTTAAGTTTGTCACTGTATCACCAATTCCTTCTAACTCTTTGAACCAAAGTTTTGCATGTTCTTTTTCATTTGCTGCTGACTCTTCAAAAAAAGCAGCTATTTGCTCATAACCCTCTTTTCTTGCTACACTTGCAAAATAAGTATACTTATTTCTTGCTTGTGACTCTCCAGCAAATGCTTCCATTAAATTCTTTTCTGTTTTTGTTCCTGAATATTTTGACATATATTTTCTCTCCTTTATATTAATTTTTTTTTACCCTTCAAGTGCCTCATACTCGGCTGGTATAGGAGTCAACACTCCTATAAATTTAAAATCTTTATCGGTATGATTAGTAACTCCATGACAATCTCCTGCTTTATTGACTATAACATCACCTTTCTTTACCAATACATCCTTTCCCACTTCACAGTGAAACATTCCTTCTCCCTCTGTTACATACCAAATATCATCTGCATTAGGATGTCTATGACATTTTACTGATTGACCAGGCTTTACTACCCAAACCACTGTGCAAGACTTATCTGTGTCCTTAATTACAGTTTTCACTGCTGCATCAGCATTTTCTTTCTCAAAATCAGAAACTTTATATATCCTATTCTCCATAAGCCCTCCTTGTTCTCATATTATAGCACTTGTGTATAATTTTTACAATATATAGTTTTTTCTTATTTGCTTTTGGTAAATTCTTATTTTAAATTCCGTTTTTAATTTAAATATGCATTTTAGTTTAA